>JBKQTH010000303.1:0-4562 GCA_052143275.1 Ktedonobacterales bacterium
CCCGGGCTGCTCGGCGGCGACGTTCGGCCACAGCGGATCAAGCGGGACTCTTGCCTGGGCCGATCCCCAGACGGAGACGATCTGCGTCGTGCTCACGACGTTGCCTGGTCGGGCCGGCCATCCGCACCCGCGCACGCTCGTCTCAGATCGTGTGGCCAAGGCTGTTGCCTGAAGGCGCACCGAGAGTGAGGCCGAGAGCCGTCACGGTTTCGGTGCGCTCCGATAAAGCACGACGGGCAGGGATGCGGAAAAGTAATTGTCGTCAAGGAGAAAGGTATGCGTCGTCGATCAGGAGGACAACGTCTGATAATGGGAATTATGTAAAACTGTGTGGCCTTCTATTCGCTTTGGGCTAGGATCCTCGGTGAGCACAATGCGGTGGCTGGCAGTCCTCAGGCGGTCGATCCAGTCGGCGAGAATGATCACTCCATCTCGAGGATCGCGCCGGTGAGCGAGACACGTACCTCGCGGATCTTGCCGTCCGCGGCATTCTTGCCTCGGATCTCGTAGGAGTATGAGCACGTGGCGCGGATTGGCGAAGCCGTTTGAGCCGGGCTGCAACAGCCAATAGAGCGCGATGGGCACGGGTGCGACGCTCCAATACGGATCGTACATGCTGGAATTGCGTACGATGACGCTGAATATGAAGATAACAATGGTCGCAGCGATATCTGCCGCGCCCACGACTATGATCGGGGATTGGTTGCGAAGCATGACGCCCGTGCCCACCGCGATGATGCCCGCCGTGGCGTACGCCACGAGAACGAGCAGAAATGCTCTAACCATGTCTATGCCTCTGCCTCTGCGCGAATTTGTGAACAGTATAGAACATCCCTGGCTCTCTTTCACGAGCGACCAACGCTGCCTGCCTGGGGCAACATCATTTTGGAATGGTGGTTTGGATGTCTGGTATTATTGATTTCGATGAATAGGTATCCTGGGTTGCCAGTGAGGCAGATTAATGGGGAGAATGCGATGCCATCTGCACTCGTCAAACCCACAACGAAGAGCGAACCTGAGACTGAGCGTCCGACTGATGCGTGCTTCGTCGCAGCGCCAGTTCAGTCAGGCGCAGTCGTACAAACTCAGGAGGGTGAGATTCACAAAATGGTTCCCCATGGTTACCTACTCGCGAGATCTTTGCTGCGTGTGGGCATCGCTCTTGCCCTGGTCGCCATACTAGTCGATCAACTTGTGCTGCCGCAATCGGATACTTCCCCTTCGCTGGAGCTCCGCCGGGTCGCTATAATCACGATAACTTTAGCTGGGTGGCTTTTCTGCTCGTGGAGGGGATTTCGTCATGACTTCGCAACTGGCCTTAGTGCGAGCACATCCGTAATGTCTGGGGCCCTGGAGGTACGAGGGGATTTCGTCGTGACTTTGCGAGTAGCCTTACCAGTAATAGCTAGCGCACTCACCGCATATGTTGCCCTGATTGTCGTTCAATTGGCTTGGGGTCCTCCCGTCAACTCTAATGTGTTTTTGGTGGCATTGGGCCCTGCTTTCGTTTGTGGTTTTGGCTATTGGTATGGTGAGCGTCGTAAACGCCAGCAGAGGTAAAGAATCTGTCTATGCCCACCTCTAGCCGCTGTCGATGGCATAGTAATCGGCGTAGTAGTAGCAAGCGTGTGCCTATGATTTTCAAAAAAGGTAGGAGCAGTCGCTTCATCCTATCAAACAGCTCTTCTACTCGCTTCCAGACTTCGCCAGTTACCTGGTGACACTCTCGATCCCGTGAACGGGATGGGTCTTCTCGCCCCTTATGTATAAAACGGTGTATGGGGCTGTGTCATCCTCATGGAAGGTAGGACTATATCCTAGCAATGCTGGCCCGCCGGCCTCAAGATCGACCCACAGAAAGGTCATTTCCGGAAGCAATCGAAGATGCTCTTCAGGTAAGGTGAAATTCTGGAATTGAGGCATCGTATCTGATCCATCTGCATCGTTTTGGAGACTGCGGAAGCAGGTTCCATTTTATCTCAGAGAGTTCCAAACATGCGATGAATTCTTCCGCCTAGTGAGTCGGTAGTTCCATTCCGTTCCGTTCAGGTCGATGGCTCTTCTGCCACAAATGCTGCTGCCGACAAATCTATGTACCTTCAAGCCAGATGTATCGGTTCTTCGATCGGCTGGTGCATTGGTCGAGTGCACGCATGGCCAACAGAGTGCGTCGCTGCTCTACCGGTAGCCAATCTCTGAGATAATAGTTGGCTTTCCCGTTTGCAAGCTGGAAAGCCGCAGGCAGCGTGGGAGAGGCGAGCGATACAATACCAGCGACGCTTCGATTTGATCCAAAGGAGGAGTGAGGCTATGGCCACCAGTCTTGACACCCAGAAGGCACAGGAGCGCGCGGCGATCTTTGCAGAGTGTAACCGGTTCTTGAACGGTCACGGCCGCAAGCCTCTGCGTGAGACCCTGCAGGCAATGGCAGAAGAGGCTGGCAAAGAGGAAGTGGCAGATATTTATGGCACAGGCGCGCTGATCGAGGATTTCGAGCAAGAGATCGCTAGCTTGCTTGGTAAAGAAGCCGCCGTGTTCCTGCCAACTGGTACAATGGCGCAGCAGATTGCATTGCGTATCTGGAGCGAGCGTACTCACTGCACGCTCGTTGGCTTTCATCCAACCTGTCATTTACAGCTGCATGAGCAGATGGGTTACGAGCGTCTACATGGGCTCCATGCGCGACTTATTGGGGAGCATCACCGGTTATTGACTTTGGAAGACCTCCAGCTGGTGGCAGAGCCCCTGGCGGCGTTGCTGATCGAGTTGCCACAGCGTGAGATTGGTGGGCAGCTGCCGGAATGGGATGAGCTAAAGGCAGAGATTGTCTGGGCCAGAGAGCACCGTATAGCCGTGCATCTGGATGGTGCGCGTCTTTGGGAGGCCGCTCCCTATTATGGGCGAGAGTACGCCGAGGTTGCCGCATTGTTCGACAGTGTCTACGTATCATTCTACAAAGGCATTGGTGGTATCAGCGGAGCAATGCTTACCGGCACAAAGGATTTCATTGCGGAAGCGCGAGTCTGGCAGGTACGGCATGGGGGGCGGCCATTTTCGCTCTTCCCCTATGTGCTGGCGGCACGGGCTGGTCTACGCCTACGCATCGCACGTTTTCCTGGCTATCATACGCGGGCGGTAGAGATTGCCGACGTACTTAGTGCCATTCCTGGCATTATGGTAAAGCCGCTGCCGCCGCAGACCCATATGATGCATGTTTACCTACCAGGTAGCGTTGCTGCCCTTTCGGCAGCCAATGCCGAAATTGCCCGCGAGTCCCGTGTGCAGGTGGCACGTGGCTTCACACCAACTGAACTTCCGGGCTACAGCAAATTGGAATTGACCGTAGGTGATGCAGTCGAGGCGTTCAGCATTGATGAGATCGGCCAGTTGTTCCGCCAACTGATGCATATGATCGACGGCAACCCTTGATAACCGCGAGTATCCACTGGCTGGAGCGCGCTCGGAAGAGATCCGGTGCCAATGGCCTGTGCCGCCGCTACAGAAAATCGGCCAGAAAGCTCCCTGGCTTGAGCCGGGAGATGAATGGCCCTGTTTGAATGACCGATTTCGCACCGGTCGGCCAGAATAGACACCTATGGAACAGCCGACGGTTCGCAAGACCTACAAGTACAAACTCCAACCAACTCCACCGCAGGAGCAGACGCTGGCATTTGTCGTGCGCCGCTGCCGTGAACTCTACAACGCCGCGCTGCAAGAACGCCGCGACGCCTGGCAGAAGTGCCGGGTGAGTATCAACGCGGCGCACCAGAGCGCCGAGTTGCCTGCCATCAAAGCGGTACGTCCGGAGTACCACGACGTCCACTCCCAGGTCTTGCAGGATGTGCTCACCCGGCTGGATCGTGCGTTTGCGGCGTTTTTCCGTCGGGTGCAGGCCGGCGAGACGCCTGGCTACCCCCGCTTCCAGGGAGCCCGTCGCTACCACAGCTTCACCTACAAGCAGATGGGCAACGGCGCCACGCTCGACACTGGCTTCCTGGTCCTCTCCAAGATCGGCCGGATCGCGGTGCGCTGGAGTCGCCCAATGCAGGGCACGCCCAAGACGGTCACGATCAGCTAGGAAGCGGACGGCTGGTACGTGTGCATCTGCTGCGAGGGGGTGCCGGTTCAGCCGTTGCCGCCCACCGGGATCGAGACCGGCATTGATATGGGGCTGAAGGTGTTCCTGGTCACTGCGGACGGCGAGGTCGTGGCCAATCCTCGGCACTACCGGAAAGCCGAGAAGCAACTGGCGAAAGCGCAACGCCGAGTCTCTCGCCGGAAAAAAGGCAGCAACCGACGCAAGAAAGCCGTCCGCCTCCTGGCCCGAAAACACCAGAAAGTGAAGCGACAACGGCGTGACTTCCACCACAAGACAGCGCTCATGCTGGTGCGAAGCTATGAGGTGATCTATCTGGAGGACTTGCGGGTGGCCAACCTGGTCCAGAATCCGTACCTGGCCAAGAGCATCAGCGATGCGGGCTGGGCGGCGTTTCGGACCATCCTCTGCGGCAAAGCAGCCTATGCTGGCCGTCGCGTGATTGCGGTGCCACCCGCCTACACCA
>JBKQTH010000304.1:0-3420 GCA_052143275.1 Ktedonobacterales bacterium
GTTTCCTGGAGCGCTCCAGGAAACCGGTTTGCTCATTGGGGATGACGCGGCTGTAGATCATTCAGTTGGCGTATGCCATACCCACTTACGCAGTGGCTCGCGCCCGCCGTCCGCTGAACAGGTGCACGATCACGACCAGGAGAATGGATCCAATGATCGCAACGATGAGTGCACCAGGCCAGCCATAATTGGCGACATTGAACAGATTGAAAACGCCCACCAGAAAATTGGCACCGACGGCTCCAATCACGCCAAACACCAGATCACCAATCAGGCCAAAGCCACCCTGTACGACACGGCCAATAATGGCAGCGGCGATCGCTCCGACAAGAATTTGCAGAACCAGTGTACTAAAGGTCACAGTAAACGCTGCGATAACCATGGCAGTGTTCCTCTCTGGCAGCCACTTTTGTGTGCGCTGCTGATGCATTGTCCTAGAGCACCCGAGCCCATGGCTACGACAGGTCTGTTCTCTGGTCCTCTCTGGATCAAGTAAAGCATAGTCCCTGTGTATCACAGTACCATCACGCTTGTCTGGTTCCCCCTCACAACACCGTCACATTGATACTGACAAAAGGCAACCAGCGCTGCCAAAGTTACGCAGTGAGGAACTCGCGCAGTAGCACCACAGCGTGAGCAACAAGGATGCGCCTGCCCTCACACAGAGAGTTGCAAGCTGGTCAAGCAGTACGACACGCGCTATCGAGAAGACGTGCAGGTGAAAACTCTAGTGAAGAAGCATCCTCTGGCCACGTCGATCCAGGTCGATCGTCGACTGCGTGATGGGGACAGTTCTGAACCACACTCGAAAGCACGGCAGAATGCGCTGGTACACAAGTGGTATCGGTGCGCTTCAGCTCATACCAGTCAAGAGCATGGCAGCATGGACGCGTGCGGCCTCGCTGGTCTTTCCCATTGACGTGCCCAAGCAGAGTGGAGCCTACAAGCTGGTGTGGAAGGACGGCTATGAGCTGCATGTCGCGATTGCGACTGCGCCTTTGGACGACTGTCCCGGCCCAGCTCATGCCACGGTGGATCTGGGGGAAATCCACCAGGCGGCGGTGACGACCACCAATACGGGAGCAGCCCTGGTGGTGTCTGGCCGAGGCATTCACTCCCTCAAGCGGCGGCACAACCGGGCTCTGGGCCAGATCGCCAAGAAACGCCACCGGTGCCAAAAGGGATCACGCCGCTATTGGCGCTTGCAGGCTGCCCGACAGAAAGCCAGCGACCGCAAACGGCGGCAGATCCGGGACCTGCGCCACAAGGGCACGCGGGCGGTGATCGCGTTCTGCCGTACCGCTGGTGTTGGGAGCCTGTTCATCGGGAACCCGCAGGGGGTCAGGAACCATCGCTGCGGACGCCATCATAACCAGCGCCTGAGCCAATGGGAGTATGGCCGAGATATCGCCTATCTGACCTACAAAGCCAAATTGGCCCACATCGAGAGCTTCACCGGCTCTGAGCGGGGAACATCGAGCCGGTGTCCGGTCTGTGGGTGGAAGCAGAAAGTACGGGGCCGCGTCTGGCGGTGTCGCCGTCCTCAGTGCGCCTTTGTGGGGCATCGGGATGTGGTGGGCAGCTTCAATATGCACCCTCCTCGCATTTGGCCGCACCATCGACGTTCCCGCGGACGATCACGTATCAACGGCCCGGTCCCCTCAGGGTCCGTCCCCGGAATAAACAGCCGGGGATGGTGCAGCCATGCAGCCGGAACGTTGCAGTCGCCCGGACACGGGCCACCAGCAGCTCGCTGGCGTTGTCTTGGTGAGTCGTACCCTCAACCACCGCTCCGATGAGCGGGTCTCCCTGGAGGCAGGCTACCGGTGCGATGCTGCCAAGAAGCTCATCCCGTAAAAGGGGTTGAGAGTGTCACTTGCACATCATCATAGCGGTTTTCACATGACGGCTCTCGCTCGCATGCTATACTGTATGGGGCGTAATCAAGCGCGTACCGAAAGGAGCAGGTATGAGCGTAGAATTTGCCTTCCTTCCTATATTTTTTTCTCTCATAATCCTTTATGCGATTCCTATTATCCTGGGCTTCACCTGGATCCGCCTGGACGCTAATCGCTGGGGGCAACCGGGAATTATATGGGCGATTCTCACTATTCCGTTCGGCTGGGTGGCGGTACTGGTGTATGTAGTCATACGCGCCCTGCGCACACCTGCACACTAGCCTCACTGATTACGCCGCTGTGGAGGCTGGCTGACCTCCCGCGGCGCGGCGATGGCAGGAGCTCGCTCCATGACGCTAGCAACAAGAATAGTTCGTTCCTTAACTCGAGTGAGGTTTGGGATTAGGCTGCCAGCTCTGGCGAACCCTGCTTCAGACAGAGCCGGCGTTGGAGGAGGAGGAAGAGGATACCTGGCTTGTTGCTTCCTTCTCCTCCTCGTTATAGTGCTGGCCGGATGTGGGCAGATGAGTACCGACGGGTTGATTGCCTCGACCGCTACCACCATCCCAAGTCCAACCCCACCGCAGCCTACGAGTACGCCGGCGGGGCCATTGCTGGGCAGGTCGCTAGGAGACACTATCTCGCTGGATATGACTAGGAAACAACTGCTGCTAGTGCTTGGCCAACCGCAGTTGACCACTATTACCAATGGCCTGGGCACTCCCCAGTGGAGCTATGCGAATGGCATAACTATCTTCCTGACTGGTTCTGATGCGGCAAAAAATCCAGACCTCGTGTGGCAAATTCTCGCGGAGCCGCCCTATCAGGGAAGCATGGTGGAAGGATTTCGGTTGGGAGAGACGCCAGCGGTCTTTACCCGCCTATACCAGCGGTTTACTATCAGTCCTGAGCAACATAATCAACTTTCCATCGCTGACTCAGACGGTATCTGGCTCAACGCGACGTTCAATGCCGCGGGACAGGCGTCAGCTATGTTGCTTTTAGACAACCATACTCTCTGAGCTCGAGGTTGTGTCTGGCACCGCGTCAAAAAGCGCTGAACGGAAGCGCTTACTAACATTGCAATGGCTGGCGATCTGTGCACGTATTTATAGATCTGTGCACCTATTTGTAGAGGAAGAGAACTATGGCCTACCTACCAGACGATCCCACTCTGAGTGAGCTTCAGTCCTATCTCGCCGAGGTCTGTGAAGAGCGCGGCTGGACCAAAGATAGCCCGTCCGAAAAGTTCCTGCTCTTCGTCGAAGAGGTCGGCGAGCTGGCGAAAGCAATGCGCAAGGCGGCTGGGCTCTACGAAGAGCAGGCTAAGTCACGCGACCTGAACCTGGAAGAAGAGTTCGCCGATGTGCTCAGCTACCTCCTGGATCTAGCGAACTGCTTCCAGGTCGATCTCGAGCAGGCTTTCCGTGCCAAGGAAGAGATCAATCAATCTCGAACCTGGGAGTGAAACCACCTCATTCGCCGCTTGTTTATATAGCAGGGGCGAGAAGACCCATCCGGT
>JBKQTH010000305.1:0-19768 GCA_052143275.1 Ktedonobacterales bacterium
AAAAAATGTCAACAACGCCGCCACCAGCCCATCCACCGTAAACGACTCGGCGACCACGTCGACAGCGAGGCCCATTTCTGTGGCAGTCGAAGCGGTTATCGGACCAATACAGACAATAGCGGATAAGGAAAGAAGTCGCTGGATCTCATCCGCCGTCTTTCCTAACCGAAGAAGCCCTTCACAGAAAAAGCGGACAGTCGATGAACTGGTGAAGGTTATCGCATCCACGCTGCCAGCTTGCAACATCTCCGCCAATATCTCTATGCCGGGGCCCGGTACCGTGCGATAAACGGCAATCTCGTCGACTATGGCTCCGCGCTCACGCAGCCCAGCGGCAAGCGTCGGGCGAGCCAGTTCGGCACGAGGCAGTAGCATTCGCAGCCCCTCGACCGCGCCGATCTCGGCGAGAATGCTCTCAGCCTGGTAGGAGCTAGGTACAAACGTCACCGAGATGCTCTGTTCCTCCAGCGCTTGAGCGGTGGCTGGCCCGATCGCCCCGACCTTCAGCCGGGCGAGCGTTGCCAGGTCGACACTCCGCTCCACGGCACGCGCAACGAATATCTTTGCGCCATTTACGCTGGTAAGCAGTAGCCAATCGTATGCCGCAAGGTTCTCGATGGCGGCGTCGAGCCGGCTGAAATCAAGCGGCGGGACTATAGCGATCGTCGGAGTCGGAACCGCACGCGCTCCCAGAGCCAGCAGTCGCTCTGTCACACCCTCAGCCTGCTCAAGCGGCCGGGTGATGGCGATGGTTTTTCCGGAGAGCGGCGGTTTGGCTGCGGGCATCGATATCACCTTTCGAAGAGAAGCTGTGAGCCCCCTGCATCAAGCAACCGCTCGGCCAGGGCTACGCCTAGGAAGCCGGCGTCCGCAAACGAGGTCTCTTTGTCGGCGGCGATCTCCGCAGTGGCCGAATCCTTGATGAGGTGCCCATCGAGGTCGCCAAGCATGACCCGGATGGCAAGACGACCATCATCGTCGACCTCGGCATACGCGCCAATAGGCACGTGGCAGCCGCCGCCCAGCCGGGCGGCAAACGCGCGCTCAGCTAGGACCGCTAGCCGCGTCTTGTAGTCATCCAGCGGAGAGATAAGCCGAGCGAGAGCGCCATCGGAAGCACGCGCCTCGAGAGCCAGCGCACCCTGCGCCACCGCTGGAAGCAGCAGCTCCGGTGAGAAGATCTCGTCTACCCGAACCGCTTGCTCCAGACGGTCCAATCCGGCCTTGGCAAGGACGAGAGCGTCGCAAGCCCCGTTTTCCAGCTTGCGAAGCCTGGTGTCGACGTTTCCGCGGAGATCGACTATCTCCAGTCCGGGTCGCAGGTGCCGTAGCTGGCAGATGCGCCGCACACTACTGGTTCCAACGCGCGCCCCTTCCGGCAGACTGTCGAGAGATTCTCCGCCACGAGAAATAAGGACATCCCGGGCGTCGGCGCGCGCAGGAAACGCAACCAGTGCCAGGTCGTCAGCCAGAGTCGAAGACAGGTCCTTGGCGCTATGTACCGCCAGATCAATCTCTCCCGCCCGTAACGCCATTTCGATGGTGGCCACAAAGAGCCCGGAGTCGCCGATATCACGTAACGGCTGGCTCGTAGCCACGTCTCCCTTGGTGGTAATGGGCGTGACCTGGATCTCCACGGCGGGGTATATAGTACGCAGCGCCCCTACCACTAGCGCTGTCTGCGCCAAGGCTAGCTTGCTCGAGCGCGTCCCAACGCGGATTGGCTGTTTGAGCCTCTCTGCATGTGCGGCCTGTGGAGTGGCTGAGTTCATCAGATACCTACCAAATCTACGGTGTCAACGCTGTGGACAAAGTCTACCAGCCTCATGAGGTTGTCGAGCGGAGTCTCCGGAAGTATCCCATGGCCAAGATTAAAGATGTGGCCGTCTCGACCGGCAGCCTGGCGTAAGACTCCCATAGTCTGCTTCTGGACGATCTCCCAGGGGCCAAGCAGCACCGCCGGGTCGAGGTTGCCCTGAACCGCGAGCCCACTACCAAGCACTTTCCACGCGGAGTCTAGTCCAATACGCCAGTCTACCCCAATAACCGTCCCGCCTTCATCTCGCATCTGGTCGAGTAGGGTTGCCGTGTTGGTACCAAAGTGAATGACCGGCTTGCCTAGCTTGCGTAACCTCCCCAGTAGCTTCTCAGTATAGGGGTGTACATAGGTTGCGTAGTCCGAAGGGCTGAGGCAACCTACCCACGAATCGAAGAGCTGGAGCGCGTCGGCACCTGATTCCGCCTGCGATTGGAGATAGACCTCGGTGAGTTCGCTGAGCCGCTCCATGAGTCCCTGCCAGAGCCCATTCTGGGTATACATCAGCGCTTTGGTATCGGCAAAAGAGCGCGATGCGCCACCTTCAATAAGGTAAGCCGCCAGTGTAAAAGGTGCGCCGGCAAAGCCAATCAGCGGTACGCGCTTACCCAGCTCCGCCTTGACCATCCGCACGGTCTTGCCCACGAAAGGCAGATCTTCCTCCGGGTTAAGCTCGCGAAATCGGTCCAGATCACTGATGGTCGCAACCGGCTGCCGTATCACCGGACCCTGGTGCTCGACCAGCTCCACGTCAAACCCAATTCCAATGAGAGGCGTCATGATGTCGGCGAAGAGAATGGCGGCATCCACCCCCAGGCGACGTACTGGTTGCAGCGTCACCTCGGCGCATAACTCCGGCTGGCGGCACACTTCCATAAAATCATGCTTTTGGCGTATGGCACGAAATTCTGGAAGCGAGCGCCCCGCCTGTCGCATGAACCAGACCGGAGTATATCCGACTGGTTTTCGCCAGCAAGCCGCAAGAAAGGGGCTGGTTGGAGAGGCCAACGTTAGAGGCTCCTTTTCATCCAATCATTGCCAGAGCGGTCGGAAGCGGTTTATGTACCGCCGTAACTATGGGAGTATCTCGCAGCGTGTACCGCCGAGCCTCGGTAGACCGCAGATCGATGACCAGAGACTGGAAACGTGCCAGGTCGTTGGTTTCATAGGCGACGACAAATTCCTGGTCATCAAGGCCGGTTGAATAGAGCAGTATCTGGCTGATATCTTCGTAGCCGTGGCCAATGCGCATATGCTCGTTCATCATACCCTGGCGAGCGTCTTTGCTCATAAGATACCATTCGATGGTCTTGGTGAAAGGGTAGACGACAAGGTACGTGCCGCGGCTTACCTCGTCGATGGCCTGCTCTTGAGCAGTTTGGCGACGGGTATAGGTGGAGCCACGAGTAAACCCGAAGAGCGAGTGGGTTGGCTGTAGGTAGACCCCGAATCCGGTCTGGTATAGTCGAGCCGTCATTTCCTGCATGTATTCGGGAGAAATCCCTTTGCGCCAGAGGAGTAAGTCCGTATCGCTCTTGAAGCCGATGGTGCTATAGCTATAAGTGGTAATTTCGGGGGCAGCTTCCGCTACCACCTGTGCAAATTCCTCTCGCCCGCGTTCACGCTTTGCCGGTGGCAGTCGCCGCCACTCAGCATCTGCCTTTAGCCCAAGGAATTGCACAAATTGTAGGCCGGTTGCCGGTGTGGAAGAGTCTTCGCTCATAACGTTTCCTAGTCTCCTATGTTTTTTTCCGTTTCAGAAAGGTGAAACATCTGGCTCAACGTCTTGGCTGTTGCAGGGCCGCTCTCGGGGTCTTTGAGAGCCACGATGGGCTGGTGGAGCAATTTATTCACAATGGCCGATGTCAGCGATTCGATAGTTTGCCGCTCAGCCTCGGAGAGTGCCGGCAGGCGATTCAGCGCTCGTTGAAGCTCCGCAGTACGGATGTGTTCAGCGTAGGCCTTCAGGTCACGAATGGTCGGCACGACGGCCTGGGTAGTCCGCCATTCCAAGAACGCCCGAATTTCCGGCTCGAGCAGTGCTTCAGCGTGCACGATCTCGGCAGCTCGCGCTGCGTAGTTCTGAGAACTAATTGCCTGCAACGCCTCGATATCAATCAGGTGATCCCCGCCGGCCTCTATCCCCACTGGATCGATACCGCGCGGAACTGAGAGATCAAGGAAGAGCCGGCTCGTGCCTTTGGACGACTGCTTGATCAAGTCTCTGGTAATGAGGAAGCTTGGAGCGGTGGTTGCGCAGACAATCACGTCGTGCGCCATCAAAGCTTGCACCATCCGGTCAAATGGCCAGGCTTGTCCCTCGTAGCGGGCAGCGAGTCGCTGAGCGCGGTCATCGCTACGATTGATAACTCCCAGCTTGCCAGTATGTTTGGCGGCTATCAGCTTGAGAGCCAGGTCAGCAGTATGGCCGGCCCCAATGATAAGGCAATCCCGCGAGCGAAGATTGCCCAGTTGCCGCTCCGCCTGGTCAAGAGCCACCGATACCACCGAAACCGGATGACTGGCAATCTGCGTGTGGGTACGCACTATCTTACCCGCTGCCAGCGCACGGTCGACCAGCCGATGCAGCACCTTACCAGCGATACCGGCTTCCCGGGAGGCAGCAAACGCGCTCTTGATCTGCCCCATAATTTGATCATCGCCCAGCACCATTGAGTCAAGCCCGGCGGCCAGCCGGAATATGTGGCGGACAACTGCCTCTTCGCGATAGGATGCGAGCGTGCTCCCCTGAGCGCTGGTCCAGGCACCACGGGACAGCGAGAGAAAATTCTCCAGCGCCGCAACACCTGGCTCTACCTCATCCACCTCCGCGTAGATCTCGACGCGATTGCAGGTTGAGATAATCATGCCGCTGCCCACATAGCCCTGCAGCTTCTCGAGGGACTGCGGCAGCAGTTCTCGGCTAAACGTCAATGCTTCAAGAACAGCAATGGGAGTCGTTCGTTGATGAGCGCCCAACATGATCAGTTTCACTGTTGCTTGTCCTGCTTCCCGGCCGCAGGCGTCACATCACCGAGCTCGGATAGTCGTTGGCTCTCGTAACCTGCCAGAACTCCCAATAGCACAGTATCCATGAAGGCATCAATCTGGTCCTGTAGCTTGGCCGCTTCGGCAAGGTCCGCTGGATAAATGATCCCATTAGCGGGCGAGGTCAAGTGTGAGCAGGCGCGGCGAAAAAAGAGGAAAGCTTTCACGGTTTCATGCAAGTTAATGGCAGCATTGAATGCTTCTTTCCCGTATATCGTCCCCACCGCGCTTGCCTCGTTCAGGAAACGGTTCTCTCGCGTACGGCTATGTACATGCTGAATCAGTAAGCCGAGCAGGCGCTGCCCTAGTCCTCGCATCCGGTCAGCGGCGGGACGGGCGCTGACCTTGCGATGCCATTCTTGCTCATTCATATCCTGTTCATCACCGGACCAGTTCCCAGATGGAGGCGCAGGAACGCTGACGGCGGTGGACTCTCCCGCCAAGAAAAGCTCCAGTTCCTGGCGCTGAAAGCGACGATGCCCCCCTACTGTGCGATACACCGGCACCTTGCCAGCATCAGCCCAACGGCGCATGGTGGATAACGAAATACCAAGCAAAGCGCTTGCCTCATGCAATCCAAGCCAGGTATTTTCGACACTTCCGGAGACCGGCAAGCCAGTCGAGGTAGATGGCATATGTCAAACCTCTTCAAACCCTTCAACTACCTGAATAGAAAATAGTGAATACTACTCAAAACTGTCAAGATGCAGGGGACGAGTGTCTAACTTGCATGCTCATGTATACTGGCAGAGAAAGCGCTAGGACCAGACATCCGAAACGCCGGGGTAGTGCCGCAATCCGTCGGAGTTGCGAGGAGGCCAGATACCATGAACGATACCGGCGATCAGAGCTCAGCATCTACCGTGGCAGCCACTCCTATCTCTGCTACAGCTGAAGCAGTCACTGCCGCTCCGTGGGAGGCTCGGCTCTGGGCGGCTTCATGTGCTCTCGCATCGCTTGGCGCGTTGCTCTTGGGGCTCTCCACCTGGACACCCTGGGTGACTGTCACGGGATATGGCACAATTAGCATAGTTAACGGTCGCCAAGAATTTTATCGATTTTTCTTGGATCCAGCAGATATTCAAGGGTCGTTCGGCCTTTTCGGCGGTAGTCTGTTGAGCGTTGTTGGACTCCTTCTACTGCCGTTTCTCTGGCAACATCGCTCACGCTTTACCAATCTGCTGGCGCTTGCGGGCTATTGGACCTGGGGGATACTGCTTGCAGTATATACCGCCGCCAACAGCCGCTATTTCCAGAAGGGCAGCACAGTACAGCTGGTTCCCGACCTCAGAGTCAACAGCGTCATGATCACATCCACAGTGCTTGATTTTGGCTACTGGCTTCACTTTGCCGCCCTCGGGATTGTGATTCTTGCCGGGGTCCTACTTCCTGTCACCGTGCTTCCGAGCGGAGCGTGGGCGAGTCTTTATGCCGGCCGCAGCGGCATGAGGATGGGGCCATTTGCCCGTGTGTCCGGTATGGGCACCCTAGCGCTGGGGCTGGTCATCTGGGCGATTGGCGTCTTTTTCTTTCCCTGGGCCACAGTCAACTGCAACGCCACTCCGCTCTTCCTGGGCACCTGCAGCGGAGTGACTTTTGCCAGCGCCCTGCAAGTTGGTCTGCGAGACCATGCGGCCACGATTGATCCGCTGGTCGCGGTTTATGCGGCCGGCCTGCTGCTGGGAATCTCCGCTTTCCTGATTCTTCTGATATCCTGGACTGCCCGGATTACGCGTAGCTTTTATGTGTGGGTTGCGATCTGGTTGGTCATCGCCACCTCAATTGCGGTAGTCGGCATCTCCGGAGTCGACCTGCTGGTTGCTCATCCAGCGGCTGTGGGCTTGCAGCCCGGTGACTGGAGCAGTGACGAGGGTGTCGCAGCCAGCTTACTGGGCCTTCTGATTGGCTGGGGGGCACTGCTGTATCTGGTGGTCAACGCTGGTCTGAACCAGTCACCACGCAGTAGCTAGCTACTCAAAACAGCGGTAAGTAGCGGTCAAGCTCCCAGGGATGTACCTGGCAGCGATATTCTTGCCATTCCAGCGTCTTTGCCTCGATGAACCAGGCAGCGATTTGCTGGCCCAAGGCATCCAGCACAAGTTCATCGCTGGTAAGCGCCGCCAGCGCTTCACCCAGCGTCGTAGGCAGCAACGCGATTCCTTTGCGGAGCCGCGCCTGCTCGTCGAGAGTATAGAGCCCTTCCTCGACGGGCGTAGCTAGAGGCAGCTCACGTACGACTCCATCCAGCCCGGCTCGGAGCATGACCGCAAATGCCAGATAGGGATTACAGCTAGGGTCAGGAGATCGTAGCTCGACCCGTGTTCCAGAGCTGGTACCAGCCGGAGCTTTGGGGACACGGACTAATGCCTCACGATTGACCCGTCCCCAGCTGATCATGACCGGCGCTTCGAAGCCCGGCACAAGCCGCTTATAGGAGTTGACCAACGGACCCAGCACGGCGCTAATGCCCGGGGCGTGCAACAGCTGCCCAGCGACGAAGTGGCGCCCAATAGCTGATAGGCCATACTGCTCATCGGCCATGTCGGCAAAAGCATTGGACCCGTCAGCTAGGCGGAGCAGGCGCTGGTGAGTGTGCATACCGGAGCCGTTGATACCGAAGAATGGCTTGGGTAGAAATGTGGCCAATAGCCCATACCTCTGGGCGATTGCCTTGATCGCATATCTCGTGGTGGCGATGGCATCAGCTGTCTCCAGTGCCGGACGAGAGACAAAGTCTACCTCGTGCTGTCCAGCGGCAACCTCGTGATGGCAGGCCTCAATGCGAATACCCATCTTGGCCAATTCAGATACTATTTCGCGACGTACATCGGCGGCTAGGTCGGTAGACAGGTCAAAGTAACCGCCACGGTCGTGGGCAAGTGGCGCTGTGGCGCCGCCTTCACCTTCCTGAAGCAGGAAGAACTCCAGCTCCGGCGCTGCTTCATAGACGAAACCTTGCTTGGCGGCATACTCTAGAGTAGCACCGAGGATGGCGCGAGGGTCACCCTGAAAGCGTTCACCACTTGGCATCAGGACATCACAGATGATGCGTCCCACCCTGCCCTCGTCGTCACTGCCGCCGCCGGCTGCGGTCCGCCAGGGCACTTCGGCATAGGTGGCCAGATCCGGACGCAGGTACATGTCTGTTTCAGCTACTCGGGCAAAACTTTCGATGGCACTGCCGTCGAACCACTTCCCGTGAACGAGAACGTCTTCGAATTGATCGGAGGGTATAGTCACGCACTTCGTTATTCCCACTACGTCACAGAACTCCAGATTGATAAAGCGCACATCTCGCGCCTGCACCTGCTGAAGGATGTGGTAGATCCCACCAGGCTCTTTAACCCCAGTTGGGTGAACCTTGGGTGAACCACTTGAGTTGATTGGTTCGATAGGTTCCATAGGTTGCAGACGCTCCTGGTCCATGGCGCTCTCCTACTTTCCACGAGTATTGGCGAGTATCCCGCAGGTTGGATTTGAGGAAATACTGACTTGTCAACTTTATCAATTTATTCAACGCTGCCGCCGGGCACGTCGTTCCTCGGCGGCATGGGCGCGTTGACGCTCTTCCTCGTTGGTAATGACCAAAGGAGGCACCGGCGTCGGATGTCCTTGGTCGTCAATCGCCACATATATCAGATAGCTTGTGCCGGCATGGCGCTTAACTCCAGTCCGCATATCCTCGGCCTCGATGCGCGCCTCAACTTCCATAGAACTGCGGCCAACAGATGTCAGGCAAGCGGTGATGGTCAGCAAATCACCGATGTACACCGGTTCTTTGAAGGTCATTTTATCCATCGCGACGGTAACACAGCGGCATCGCGAGTGACGGATAGCCACGGCGCCGCCAGCCTCGTCTACCAGGCGCAAGATCGCGCCTCCGTGCACATTGCCCCAGACGTTGGCGTCTGGAGGTTGCATCGAACGCGCCATTACTATCTGTGACTCGCCGACCGTTTTGCCTCGGTGTGTATCAGAGTTTGGCAGTTCCGTCTCATGTATGCCACTCATCGGTAGCAATGACCCCGTTTCTGCTCAAGATGGCTCAAACTGTCTACCTATGTACTCTACCTATGTTTCCATCTACGCTTCCGCTATGCTCACTATTTTAGCAGAACTGCCGCAGCAGTCATCAGGCAAGGATTACGTCCAGCGCCCCAAATACGTGCCGGTTAGGATAGAATAAATTGCATAAGATCAACTTAGCAATGCTGGTCCTGTACCGCTTTTTCTCTATGAGGTCTCGGGTATCAATATGCTCCGCTTTTTGACGGCCGGCGAGTCACATGGTCAGTGCTTGTCGGTCATTATCGAGGGTCTACCGGCTGGGTTACCTTTTAGCAAAGAGGCCATTGACGAGCAACTCCATCGTCGCCAGGGCGGATATGGACGCGGCGGGCGAATGAAGATTGAGCGTGACGCTGTTGAAGTGCTCTCCGGGGTAAGACATGGCAATACACTTGGCTCTCCTATCACGCTTCGCATCGAGAACCGTGACTGGGTGAACTGGCGGGATCAGATGAGCCCTGAGCCGATGCAGACGCCCGACAAGCCAGTGACCCAAATACGGCCGGGCCACGCCGATCTGACTGGAGCGCTCAAATACGGCCATAAGGATCTGCGCAATGTGATCGAACGAGCGAGCTCGCGGGAAACGGCGGCACGAGTTGCCGTCGGCTCAGTCTGTCGCCAGTTCTTGTCGGCCTTCGGCGTGATGATACACAGCCATGTCATCAGAGTCGCTGAGGTAGGCTACCCTAGCGGCGGCGAGCCTGATATCTGGCTGCTTGGCGCCGATTCTGCTGCTTTCTGGGATCGGGTAGAGAACTCCGAGCTGCACTGCGCGAGTGTCGAGGTGACGGCCGATATGATCCAGCGCATCCTGGCGGGTAAGCGAAATGGCGACACCTGTGGCGGTGTGTTCGAAGTGGTAGCTACCGGAGCGCCGGCGGGCTTGGGAAGCTACAGCCAATGGGACCGGCGTCTGGGAGCGCGCATCGGTCAGGCGTTACTCAGCATTCCTTCGGCCAAAGGCGTCGAGATCGGCGCTGGATTCACCGCGGCGGAGTTGCCTGGGTCACAGGTTCAAGATATCGTACGCCACGATGCGACGCGGGGATGGTATCACCTCACGAATCATGCCGGTGGCATCGAGGGCGGAATCAGCAATGGCGAACCGATTGTAGCCAGGGTCGCGCTCAAGCCGATTCCGACTCTGGCACATCCACTGCCGTCCGCCGACATTGCAACTGGAGAAAACATTCAGTCGACCCGTTATGAGCGAAGCGATGTCTGTGTTGTGCCGGCTGCTGGAGTCGTCGGCGAAGCTATGCTGGCGCTGGTCCTGGCTGACGCCTGGCTGGAGAAGTTTGGCGGCGATAGTCTAGACGAAATTCGCGCGAGCTATCTGGCCTACCTGGCAACTCTGGCGAGCTGAACCGCGTAATTGGCTATGTAGCACATGGGAAAGTGTGAACTATTCCTTTGACAGGCCCATACGCCAGTGCTACACTCGACCAGAGAAAGATATATCGAGAGATAGCTAGAAAATACACATAATACCTCATCCTGGGATGCAGGACCGGATGAACGTGAGTGGAGTCAAGAGATGCAGGAGCGCATAACGTGTCGGCTAACATGAATGTGACCATTCGCCGTCTGATGAATCTGTTCATTATCTTGTTTCTGCTTGTCAGTGGTGTGGCGGCTTATGTCCAGATTGATAACCAGGCATTCCCTGGCGGCCCGGAGCTGGCAGGAAGCACTCTTGATCCACGCGCCTGTGATGCGCCGGATGATCAGCCGATTCGCGGCACTATTTATGATCGTAATGGCATTAAGCTAGCCTGGAGCGTGCGTGACCCAAATGCCTTGTGCGGCTACCGCCGAGTCTACACCGATCCTACCCTGGCTCCACTCATCGGCTACTTCAGCTACTCCTATGGTGCCTCCGGATTGGAAGCCGAGTTCAATGATTATCTGGCGGGAACGGGGGTGGGCTCGTCACCAAACAGCGCCATCGACCAGATTCTGCACAAGCCGCAGCACGGCAATAACCTATACTTGACCATCGACGAGAAGCTTCAGCAGAAGGTGGCGGCTCTTTACGAGAGTGATAGCGCAGTGCTACGTGGAGGCGGTGTCTGTGAGGCCGAGGGTTCGAATCCGCCTGGAAGCATCATCGTAGAAGATCCCAACACCGGCCAGATACATGCCATGTATAGCTACCCATACATCGACCCCAACATGATAACCTTAAACGCTCAGGGCGCGCCGAATTACCCAGGCTACTGGCAACAGATCAACGCCGATCCTGGTGACCCCTTGCTGAACCATGCCACACAGGGCGTCTACGATCCCGGCTCGACGTTCAAGACAGTAACCCTCCTGGCTGGTCTGGATTCGGGCCAATATTCGCTCAATACGCCGTTTAATTACAATGACGCCACTACATTCACCTACGACGGAGAACCCTTTCCCTGGGATGACTATCTGTCGAACGGTACCTGGAACGGTATCTTG
Organism: Ktedonobacterales bacterium; assembly: GCA_052143275.1. Taxonomy (GTDB): domain Bacteria; phylum Chloroflexota; class Ktedonobacteria; order Ktedonobacterales; family JADMIN01; genus JAJPKE01. The sequence goes on from JBKQTH010000305.1 coordinate 11,387, forward strand.
AATCAGAACTCATTTCCGCTTACGCTGCAGCAGGGCTACGCCTACAGCGACAACACCATGTTTGCCCGTGTAGCTGTGCAAGTCGGCGCACAGACGTGGCTCAAATACGTCAGGGCCTTCGGCATCCAGACCCCGAACTACGGGTCGCCGGTGCCGGCGGTGCCGTTTGACGACATCTCGGCGCAGAGCAGCGCCTACAACCAGTTCGACCCCAGCGGGAAGCCGACCACGCTTACCTCCGACCCGACTTTACTCCCCGAAAGTGGGTTTGGCCAGGGCCAGCTCCTCATTACGCCGCTGACGATGACCGAGATCGCCAGTACGATTGCTTCAGGTGGGTACCTCTATGAGCCGCATGTAGTAAGCCAGATCGTGCCGTATGGCGAGAGTCGCAGCAGTGTGCTACCTGGAGGAGACGGGCTGATCGGTGATAAAGTGCCTTATGGCGGCGGTCCCATAATAGAGCCGCAGACGGCGGCGGCCGCCCGCGCCGCCATGTGGTCGGTAGTCAGTTACGGTACGGCAAACTATAGCCCTAATCCCGTTACCGGTATCAGTCTGAAAGCGTCAGGCACCCATGAGGGCGGCAAAACCGGGACCGGCCAGACCGGAAATGTCAGTCCGGACACGTGGTGGATCTCACTGGCCCCGGATGACCAGGCGCCAGGTGGCGGGCCCGCCCAATATGTTGTCAGTGTTCACAAAGAGCACAGCGGCGAAGGCGCCTGCCAGGTCTGGATTGCCGACGACATCTATCAGGATCTAGGAGCCTAGAGCGAGTCAGCAGACACCGCTCTGGGCACGGCAGCTGAGGCTTCTGGGGCTTCAGGCTGGCTTCTCACGTCTGGCTGCCGTGTGTGGGACATTGAGGTTGGTACGCACAGTAGGCATGATATACTGGCAGTCGTTGAGGTGGTTTCACAGTTCACTGGGCGAAGTCTCGGGCGAGGAGGGGCTATGGCTGGGCTGCAAGGGAAAATCTTTAGCGGCTATCAGCTTGCTGAGCAAGTCAATGGTGGTGGCATTGCCGATGTCTATCGTGCACAACCTACCAGCCGAGGCGGACGTCCGGCGATCGTCAAAGTCATCCATCCTGAATTTGCTCAGCAGAAAGGATTCTTGCCCCACTTTCGTGAGATTGTCAAGCTGTCGAAACGTCTCGCCAATCATCCTCACATCCTTCCTCTCTTAGCCAGCGGTGAAGAGAGCGGCTACCTATATTTGGTGACACCGTTTGTCGCTTCCGGCACTCTCAAGGATTGGATAGCCAGAGGTGAGCGGCTGGGCGCATCCGATACCGGTCCTTTTTTCCGGCAGTTGTGTGATGCACTGGGCTACGCGCATAGCCTTGGCATTGTTCATAGCAATATCAAGCCAAGCAACATCTTTCTCTTCGAGGGCCGGCACGTGCTGCTTGGCGACTTCGGCATGCTGTGGGATATTCGAATGTTCCGCGAATTCGCACAGATGGATGTGACTCACTCGGCTGAAGCGGTCGAATATCTCGCGCCCGAAGTCGCCAACAATCAGGCCACACAGCTAAGCGATATCTACAGTGTGGGCGCCGTACTATTCGCGGCAATCACCGGTCAGGCGCCCTTCCGTGGAGCGACCCTTGGCGAAGTGCTCTCAGCGCACGAACACCTGCCGCCGCCACATCTGCAGCAGGCAAACTCTAGATTGGCGCCGGCTATGCAGGCGCTAGACGGTGTTACCCAGCGTGCTCTGGCAAAGCGGCCGCAAGATCGCTTTGCGTCTGCGGCCGCTTTATCTCAAGCTATTGAAACCACCTTGAGCCAAGCTCCCCTTATCCAGGCGTCCCCCATGACCTACCCACCGGGAATGCCTCAGATGACACAGAGGCCACAGGATAACATGAGAATGGGGGGGTCACCCTCATTCCCTGGAGGCGCCCCGGCAGCGGGTGGCGGCCCAATGTTACAGGCGCTCAACCCTCCATTTCCACCTCTGCCATCTCCGGAAATGGTTGACGGCACCATGGAACATGGCCGGATCACTCGCAATCCCAGCCCCACCGAAGCGCCGACTGGTCGAGTTCCCGCTCCAGGGATAACCTCTCCAGTCGAGCCCAGCGACCAATCTACTCTGCATTTCCCCGCACCCGACCCGACGCGATCGCCGCCCAGGGTCTCGCCCCAGATGCCCCACCCACCAGCCGCGGCTGAGCAGAGTGCCGGTGGGTGGAGCAATGCCGCTTCAGGAGATGCTGGAATTTTGCCGGCTATCAGAGCGTCAGATTTGGGGTCGATAGCCGCTAAGCGTGATAGTGCCGCAGCTCCAGGCGCACCACCGGGATTCCAGCCGGGATATCAACGCTACGATGGGCCGGGAGACGGCGCAAGAACCAATGGCTGGGGGCCGGACAGTGCCGACAATGATTCGGCAGCATGGGAGAAACTAAATTCTCAGCGGTACGCCGCCGTTAATCCGAGCGACCCTTACCTTGGGGACAGCGAGACTGACGGTTACCGGGCGCCGAATGGTTGGGGTGATGAATACACCGGTGAGTACTCCAGCGAGTATACCGGAACTGGATACGCAATGGGCGAGGATTCCCGGGAGTTGGATAGCTGGACCAGCGAGGGCCCGCGACACAGCCCTACGCGCGATGAACGAGGCTTTTCGCCGACTCAGCTAGGACTACCTCGGCTCACCAATCCAAGCCTGGGCGCTGATCTACCTTCACCATGGCAGGATATTGTATCAGGGGCTCTGCCGCCTCCAGTTAAGCAAAACGGGTGGGAACGAGCTGAGCCTCGGAACGGAGCCATTGGTTCCTCCGGATGGAGCGAAGGTCTAGGATACAGCGAGTCGCTGCCCGAGTACAGCGGGCAGACAGCTCAGCCAGAAGCCACAGAGTGGCCACAGACATCATGGCCGGAGACCTCGGAGTGGCAGGAGTTGGAATCCGGAGGTAACAATCGACGCAGCCTGGGAGCACCACCCATCCCGTTTGAAGAGCAGAGGATCTGGACCACCGGCACTGCCGCGTTGGGGCGCCGGAGCAGATGGGCCACCTGGCTTATTCCGATTATCCTTCTACTGGTACTGGCAAGCTCTGGCTATGTAGCGGTGATGCGTCCGAATCTCTGTCCTGCACATAGCTGCCAAGCTATCAGCGCCAAGGTCCATAAGCTACTGCCGTTCCTGAGCGGCTCCACGTCACAACCGGCAGCCTCCCTCAGCACCAGCCCAGGTGTTATTTCGTTACATGTCGCGACCGGTAAGCTGGCCACCACTACCTTGACTCTGACCAACGCCGGTCCCGGAGTGGCACATTGGACGGCCGCATCGGGTTTCTCATGGCTCACACTTGATAGTACCAGCGGCACCCTTGTTGCCAATGGCTCGGTGACGCTTACCTTAACAGCCGACTCTTCTGGTCTGCACTCCGGCCCCTATACTACCGCAATTACGATTACCTCTGATGGCCACGTTATCCCGATACCGGTAACTGTCACCGTTACCGCGAGCTAAGGTCGACTCTCTGAAATGGCGCCGACACCGGCAGCGTTGACCTGGTCCCAGGCATGGTAGGAGCTACGCACTAGTGGGCCGCTTTCCACATGGCGGAAGCCCATGGATTTGCCAAGTGTGGCATAATCGTGGAACTCTTCCGGGGTGACGTAGCGCTCGATTGGTAGGTGCTGCGCGGTAGGCCGCAGATATTGCCCAATGGTGATGAGGTCAATTTGAGCGGTACGCAGGTCGCGCATCAACAGGGTCACCTCGTCGTGTGTCTCACCCAGTCCCAACATAAATCCGGTCTTGGTGGGGATCTCGGGATACATCTCCTTAGCCCAAACAAGAACATCGAGTGAGCGCCGATAAACGGCCTGCGGACGTACCCTTGGGTAAAGTCGAGGTATGGTCTCGATGTTGTGGCTGAAGACGCTTGGTCGCACATCCATCAATATCTGGAGCGCCTCGCGAGACCCCTTGAAGTCCGAGGCAAGCACCTCGACGGCACACTGCGGGTTAAGGCGGCGAATCCAGCGAATGGTGGCAGCCAGGATCGTTGCGCCGCCGTCACGTAACTCGTCCCGGTTGACCATGGTTATAACCACATGGCGGAGCCCCATCTGGCTTACCGCTTCGGCTATGCGCCTCGGCTCCTCCCAGTCAACTGCCATGGGACGGCCAGTGGCAACTGCGCAGAAACCGCAACTGCGAGTACAGATGCTGCCCAGAATCATAAAAGTTGCGGTGCGGTGTGCCCAGCACTCACCGATGTTAGGGCAGCGCGCTTCTTCGCAGACCGTATGCAGTGACTTGCTGCGCATCAATCGCTTGAGTTCTTCGTAATTCTCGCCGGTTGGCGCACGTACTCGCAGCCACTCCGGACGTCGCAACGGCGTAATTGCCATACACTATAATCCTCTCGAGAGCAGAGTAGTCTCCGGCTGGGATAAAGCCAACCAACGTGCCTACCGCTTACTAGCTTGGCATGCAGGTTGGTTTGGCCGTGTTGATCCAGTAGGCGGCACTCCCGATTGTATCAGTGTGGTATCCTTAACCGCAACATATTCCCTGCGTTATCTGCAGGTATGCTTGGCGGACACAGGTTTTGAGCTTCGGTTAAGATTAGTTATGAGGTTGCTGCCGACCCATCTATGCCGATAGGCACTTTCAGCCGACAGACTACTTCACTCGATTGTTCAAGGGATTCAGCGCGCCGTGGAGACTTGGTAGTATTTGCACGGAGAAATGGGTAATATCGTGACAGAACAGCATGTAACACGCATACTGGTCGTCGACGACGACCGCAGCATACGTGAAACGCTGCAAGCCGTGTTGCAGGATGAAGGCTATAACGTGAGCGAAGCCGAAGATGGAGAGGTCGCTCTTAAGATATTGCAGGCAAGCAAAGAGCCGATGGTGGTATTGCTGGATCTGCGCATGCCAGTCCTGGACGGTGATGGAGTGTTGTCCTTTGTTGCTGCCGATCAACGCCTGGCGTCTCGCAATGCATTTCTATTGATCACGGCGAATCGTGATTTCATCTCCGAAAAAACTAAACAGCTCTTAGTGCAATTACAGGTACCGGTCATTTCCAAGCCATTTGAGCTGGACAGATTGATTGATGCCGTGGCAGAGACAGCCTATCGTCAGACGACAAGAATACCGCCCGAGAGCTGGACGGACACATCGCCACACCAGGCAACCCGCGGCACCAATAACTGAAGTCACTGGCCTGATTCCGGCAGCACGCACGTTGGTGATGCCTCCACAGTATCGTGTACATCTGTCTCGATGATCGCAAATAGAGTCCGTGAGCAACTCCCAGCCGAAATGGAAAGTGACAGTAGATGTGTGTGGTATTAGTGGTCGAAGATGATACCGAGATACGAGCGACATTACGCATGGCGCTGGAAGACGACGGCTATACCGTGTTGGAAGCTGAAAACGGCGAGGCCGCACTAGCTCAGCTGCGCAAAAATGCGGCACCGATGGTGGTGCTTTTAGACCTGGTGCTGCCTCTACGAAGCGGTGCGTCGGTTCTCGAGACAGTGGCATCCGACGCCGACCTGGCTACTCGTCACGCCTATATTCTAGTGACTGCTGCAGACCAATCCTTCCACCCTCCTTTTACCGATGTGCTGAAGCAACTGCAAGTTCCGGTCGTCCAAAAGCCTTTTGACCTGGATACGCTCTTTGACGCGGTAACGCACGCCCGAGAGCGCGTGGGTGCATGACCTGGCAATCTCCTCTGTGCGTTCGGTAAGCAGTCTGCCCACTCGGCAGTAGATGTATCTCACCTCACCACAATCTGCCTCCACGTCTTGCCACATTTTTGGATAGTCGAGCCAACGGCATGAAAGATGCTTGTCTACCACATGCGTATCGGCGTCAAGCTTATCCCGAGGGCATCTCATGGGTATCATACGGGACGGATAATGTGCCCGTCCGGTCTGGGCAGGGCGGTGGGTTAGATTATGACAGATTCACGTGATCATCTTAATTGTCTTATCACTGGACTCGACATTGGCTCATCTTTGATCAAGGTGCTTGTGGCAGAGCAGTCCGAGGATGGTTCGCTTCGCCATGTTGCTAGCTCCTTTGCCGAGTCCGCCGGTGTAGCGTCTGGTGTCATCGTCAATATTGGCGAGGCGGCGCGTGCTATTGAGCACGCCTGTTATGAAGTTGAGGAACGTCTTGGGCAGCATTTGCCATGTGTCTGTGTCAATATTGGGGGTCCACAGGTCTATGGTGTGAACGCACGCGGTGGCTATTCGATCGTCCCAACCCGCCGCGAGATCAGCCAACAGGATATAACTCGGGTCATCAACGCCACCCGGCATAATCTAACTCTGGACCGACGCTACGAAGTGATTTACGAGATTCCTCGCGCCTACCTGGTGAACGATCAGATCGGGACGGCGGATCCACGTGGTGTCATTGGGGACGAGCTGGAGGTAGAGATTCACTATACTGTGGCACCAGCCATATTAATCCAGAGTCTGCTCAAAAGCCTGCACCTTGCTCATATCATGCCGGATCAGGTACTGCCTGGCGCGCTGATCTCTGGTGAGGCGTTGGCCCATACGTTTGACGCGGCGCTTCGCCACACAGCCAATGAGGCTCCCAGCCTTGGGGTATTGAACATTGGCGCCGAAACTACCAGCGTCACTCTCTATGTTAGCGGGGCGGTCTGGATGAGTCAGGTGGCACCGGTAGGCGGTGCAACTATCACCCAGGCTGTCGCCAGACAGTTACATCTACCGTATGCCGCAGCTGAGGAGCTAAAGGTCCGCTACGGTCACTGTAACCCAGAGAGAGTTGATGAATTCGAGCTCATAGCCCTTCCGGCATCAGCCGACTATAACGGCTGGATGCCTCGCCGCGAACTGGTAAGCGGCATACAGCAAGGAGTCTATAGCCTGGCTAATTCTCTCAGCCAGCTACTGGATGAGGCCCGTGAAGCGATGGTAAAGCCCGAGGTGGCCCTCTTGACCGGTGGTTGCGCCGAACTTGCTGGGCTAGAGATCATGCTCAGCCAGTTACTCGATATTCCGCTCAGGCGCGCACATCACGGAGGCATCCTGGGTCTAGCGCCATTGGCGCGGCAACCGGCTTTCTCCACCGCTGCCGGGCTGGTTCTCTGGAAGTGTCACTCCTCCACCGAGATGGTAGGGGTGTCTCAGCACCGGCAGCGATTGTCGCCGCCGGACTCTGGTTGGTTAGGTAGCGTGAAGCGGGCAGTTCTCGGGATGCTGTCCTAGGTATAGATCGGATTGATGAATGAGGAGCGTAGTCAGAAAGACGAGGCGCAGTTAGCCATGGCCCAAGAGATTATCAGCCACTTCCAGCTAGAGGGTCCATCCGGCGCACCAAAGACTTCACCAGGTGGGCTGAGCAGCGAGAAACAGATGCTGCAGCCGCAGCATCTGCCGACAGCGCGTATTGCCGCTGTAGGAGTCGGAGGCGCGGGCACAAATGCCGTTAACCACATGATCAAGGCCAGTGTAAGCGGAGTCGAGTTCGTGGCCATGAATACTGATGCTCAAGCACTCGAGCTGGCGCTGGCACCGATTCGAATGCGTCTCGGCGAGGCTCTGACCCATGGACTTGGCGCCGGAGGCAATCCAATGGTTGGGCAACAGGCGGCCGAAGAGAGCTATAATCTGATTCGTGAGCAGTTCATCGGATTCGATATGGTTTTTATTACCGCCGGCATGGGGGGAGGAACCGGCACTGGCGCCTCCCCTCTGGTGGCGCAGGCGGCGCGCGAAGTGGGGGCGCTCACGGTGGCAGTTGTGACCTTGCCGTTTGCCTTCGAGCGGCGTCGCAAGCAAGTTGCCGAGAAGGGCATTGAGGCGCTGCGCGAGGTAGTCGATGCCCTCATTCTGGTACCAAATGAGCGCTTGATGGAACTAAATCCTGGTAACCTCGGCGCCTTTGAGGCCTATCGCCTGGCCGATGACGTGTTGCGCCAGGGCATACAGGGCATCAGCGATCTGATCACCATTCCTGGTCTCATCAACCTTGATTTCGCCGATATACGGGCGATCATGACCGACACCGGCTCAGCCCTAATGGCTATCTGCTCCGCTAGCGGCGAACACCGCGCCGAAGAGGTAGCGCAGGGCGCCCTCTCCAATCCATTGCTGGACGTTGATATACACGGGGCGCGCGGCGTCATATTCAACATCACTGGTGGCGACGACCTCACCATGAGCGAAGTCCATAAGATCGCCGATACGATCTCCGCAGCCGCACACCCCGAGGCCAACATCATCTTTGGTAGCGTCTATGACCAATCGCTTGTCGGAGACATCAAATTGACGGTGGTGGCGACCGGCTTCGAGCCACGGGTAGTTCACCCCAACCTTCCGGTAGGCCACCACGCTCAACTGACCC
>JBKQTH010000306.1:0-9905 GCA_052143275.1 Ktedonobacterales bacterium
ATACAATTGCGCGCATGGGTATCGCGCGTCTGCATCCTGATGATTCCAACATGGACCTCGAGCCGCTGTTTGCCACCATTGTAGACCATGTTCCCGCTCCAGTAGTGGACGAAGACGGACCGTTTCAGTTACTGGTGACGGCGTTAGACTACGATGACTACAAAGGCAAGTATGCCATTGGGCGCATCACCCGTGGACGAGTGCGCCCCAATATTCCAGTGGCCTGTATCACACGCTTCGGGGACGTCAATCGGGGGCGGATTGGTTTGGTGTTTACCTATCAGGGACTAGGCAGGGTGGAGGTACCTGAGGCGTCAGCCGGCGACATTGTTGCGCTAACCGGCATTGGAGATGCCAATATCAGCGACACTCTTGCCGATATCGAACGGCCTGAGCCGCTCCCCAGCATCGCAATTGACGAGCCGACGCTGAAGATGACCTTTGCCGTCAACACCAGCCCGTTCTCGGGGCGTGAGGGCAAGTTCAGCACCTCTCGGCAGTTACGTGCCCGGCTCTACCGAGAACTGGAGACCAATGTCAGTCTTCGTGTAGAGGATGGAACATCACCCGATGAATTCATTGTCTGCGGGCGTGGTGAACTTCATCTTGCGGTATTGATCGAGACTATGCGCCGCGAAGGCTATGAGCTTCAGGTTTCGCGACCTGAAGTCATCACTCATGATGTAGATGGCAAGGTGCTCGAGCCAATGGAGCGTCTGGTAATCGATACGCGCGAGCAGTATATTGGCGCGATCAGCGAAACGCTGGCGTTGCGTAAGGCGCACATGGTAGACATGGTAAATGACGGCAGTGGTAACGTGCGTCTGGAGTACGATATCCCGACCCGTGGTCTCATAGGCTTCCGCAATGCGTTTCTGACCCTTACGCAGGGCAACGGCGCAATGTCGAGTCTGCTGCTTGGTTACGAGCCATGGCTAGGCCCGATCGGCACCTCACGCAATGGAGCGCTGATCGCGTCGGAAGCCGGAGTTGCGGTCACCTACGGGCTCAACAATGCGCAGTTGCGCGGCCAGACCTTTATCGAGCCGGGAACTTCTGTGTATGAGGGCATGATCGTTGGCCTTAACCAGCGTCCCTCGGACCTGGCGGTGAATATCTGCAAAGAGAAGAAAATGACCAATGTCAGATCCTCTACCTCAGACATCGCCGTCCGCTTGACACCGGCTGTGAAGCTGAGTCTGGAGCAATCGCTGGATTTCATCAATGCTGATGAGCTGGTTGAAGTGACGCCCAGAACCATTCGCCTCCGCAAGCGCTTGCTTACGCAACATGAGCGTTCACGTGCTGGTGATGCGCGCTCCTGACGAAGCCTGCGGGAGGCAGGCGTTCAGTCCCATAGAGCCGAGCTATCCCATTTGGGTCCCACACCAGGTGGAGCTACTTCGATGTGAGTATGGCCAAACCCGCGCTGGCGGAGATAATCGCGTACCTGAGCTCGCGCCAGCGCGGGAGTATTATTGGTTCGACTAAGGTGTGCCAGCCAGATCCAGCGCGGGCCATCGTCAAGGGTGCTGGCCAGTGCTTCGCCTGCCTGCTGGTTTGAGAGGTGGCCGGTTGCACTCAAGATGCGCCGCTTGAGATGTAGTGGGTAGGGTCCAGCCAGGAGCCGTTCTCGATCATGGTTAGCCTCGATTACTACCAGGTGCGCCTGGCGCATGGCTTCGATCACCGGTTGCTGGGTCTCGCCGGTATCAGTTACTATGCAGACCTTCCAGGCGCTGCTGGAAACCAGGAATCCGCATGGCGCCACTGCATCATGTGAGGTGGGGAAGCTGCGAACGTCCAGTGTTCCCACCTGGGTAGCTTCTCCTATGCAGAGCCTGACCTGCTCTATTTGGGGGGTAGCATTCCCTTGCTGCGTGGCTGGTGCGGTAAGTTGGGCTAAGACTGCTTTTAGGGTACGCGGATCAGAGACCAGAGGAACCTGGTAGGTTGCGGCAAATGCTGGTGCTCCAGTGGCGTGGTCGGCGTGTTCGTGGGTAAGTAAAATCGCCTGCACCGACGCGGGCGTGAGACCCACCTGGTGCAACCGTCTGGCAAGCATGTGTGAGGAGAAACCGGCATCCACCAGAACAGTTGTCTCGCCCGACTGAATTACTACAGCGTTTCCGCTGCTGCCGCTTCCTAGTGATATGACCCGCAAAAGCCACCTCGGTAAGATCTTTCTTTAACAGATGTCTGTCCCGGCCGGAGGCCGGCTACCGGAGATCACCGGAGATCACTGACCCTCCGCCTATATTGAGAAACGCTGCTGCATTGCCTCCAAGAGCCAGTTCCAGTTCCTGCTCATTCAGTCCCGATTTGCGGGTATAAGACAGCATGCGCCCCTGGCTGATCAACGGATAATCGCTGCCCCAGAGAATCTTGTGTACGCCGGCAATGCCCGCTACCAGGGGAAAAATCTCCGGCCGGTAAAGATAGGGCGACGCCGCTGAATCATACCAGAGGTTGGCGGCCACCTCACGCACCTCGGGCATGAGCTCATAGAAAGGGAACCCTCCGCCCCAATGAGCGGCCACCACCCGCAGGCCTGGGAACGCGCGAATAAAGGACTGGAGGTCTTGTGGAGTCACGTCACCTTTGCCCTGATACAGGTGTCCAACTGGTTCGCTGGTATGGGTCAAAGCAAACATCCCGAAATGGGTTGCCACTTCTGCTAAAGGAGCGAGCAGCGTAATGTCGGCGAGACGGTAGCCCTGTCCGTGCGGCATAAGCTCTCCGAATCCAGGCATACCTGCGTTGGCACAGCGCTCAAGCTCGGCTACCGCCTGTTGGCCAGCCAGTGGCTGCACTCCTGCCAGCCCAATGATGCGCCCAGGATGATCCCGCATCACCTGTATCAGGTAGCTATTACATGTCCTAACTAGGCCTGGATCCTGCCACCCGAATGAGCAGGCTACTGAGACGTCTATGCCCTCTGCGTCCATTGAGGCCAGCAGGTCATCGGCTGAAGCCATTTTTGCCCCTGGATTACTATAGAGTTCCCCGAGCCACGGATCTCGTCGAATGAAGGTACTCCGGTCGGCAATGATCTCGGGAGGAAAGATGTGAGTATGGAAGTCGACAATCATATGGCAAGTCTCTTGCCTTTATAGATAATTTGTTCTAGAATCATTAGCAAAGGCCCGGCTGCAACCTAGTAACCGGCATCCGTGTGCAACATACGCTGCTCTGGCAGACAGTATACCAGAGTGGCCGGGAGTGCTCCACTGGGCACATACCTGCCAGCCCATTCTTGGGTAAAGCAGGGCAACGGGATATGATATACTTGTCGCGAGTTACATGCCCCGGAAGCTCGGGGGAGGGGAGCCTGGCAGCAGATGGCAGCATCGCAGGCGCATCTCGGTCGCAGGTGGGGTACAATGAGGGAAGGTATGTTGTTCTCTCGGCGTGAGTGGTCTAGTTCAGGATAGATCACTTATGCTCCGGCGCCCTGGCATCCTCTCTAAAAGGAGCAGTGAAAAACGCCGCATTTCAGAGAGTGGAAAGTGATTCTCTGCCGAATGGAAGTAATTAAAGTTTCGCCTCGAGGCTACTGCTACGGAGTGGTCGACGCGATGAAACTGGCACGGCAGGCAGCCAAAGATCCCTCCCTGCCGCGCCCGCTCTATATCATTGGGCTGATCGTGCATAATCGCTTCGCCGTCCAGGAATTGTCTGAGCTTGGCATCATGACACTTGATGGGCAGGATCGAGCCTCGATTCTGGAAGAAGTGAAGGAAGGTACCGTTATATTTACTGCACATGGCGTCTCGCCCCACGTCAAGCAGCGCGCCATCGAACGTGGTCTGCATGTGCTGGATGCCACCTGCCCAGATGTCACGAAAACTCACGATCTCGTGAATGAATACACTGCACGTGGCTACAAGACCATCTACATCGGCAAAAAGGGACATCCCGAACCGGAAGGGGTGATTGGCGAAGCGCCGGAAAGTGTGTATCTCGTCGAATCTGCGGCAGACCTCGATAGCCTGCCGGTCTCGCTCACAACGTACCCGCGTCTATTGGTCACAACCCAGACCACACTTAGTCAATGGGATACTGCTCGCTTGACGGAAGAGATTCAAAGGCGTTATCCACAAGTTGAGGTGTGCAATGAAATCTGCATGGCGACCCAATTGCGACAGGAAGCTGTTGCCAAGATGGCGAGAGGCGCAGATCTTACCATTGTGGTTGGTGATCCGCGCAGCAACAACACCGGCCGTCTTGTGCAGGTAGCTGAAGAATTGGCGGGTAGTCCCACTATCCGCATCGAGTGCGTTGGTGATCTAAGGCCTGAATTACTTTTAGGCAAGAAGCGCGTAGCGATAACATCGGGGACGTCTACTCCAACTCAGCTAACGCGCGAGGTCATCCAGTTTGTCGAGAGCTATGGTGCCAGTACACGCTTCGTCCCCAAGGTCGAAGCATAGCTGAGCGATTTTGGTACCGCACTAGACGATCTACCCTGGCGCCCGATGTGTTGTTTTTATTGCAATTCTCCGCAACAGCTTCATTCGGCGCGGGAAGTCTGAATATACCAACCGATCAAGGGTCTTCTGTGGAGGAGTAGGATGTGTGCAGTGCGCGTGTTGGCCTCATGAACCAGGAGTCAATCCAGGTGGTGGCTCATCAGAGAGATCGTGCGCTGCACAGCCTCGGAGGTAGCCGTACATGAAGAGTCTGTCCACTATCCTGTCGGAGCAGCCACTGGTGGTTCTGCGTTCTATAGCCCAATGGTGGGGTGTGGAAGAGCCGGCACATGATAGCCTCGAAGCACGCCAACAACTCGAGCGATCGATGCGTGATACTGTGGCCTCACGATTCGTCTGGGAGCGTCTCGGCGAAAATGAGCGCCGAGTTCTCTTTGCGGTGGTCGGCCCATCAGCGCGCAATTGGTGCCTCATTGACATGATCCCCGAGCGGGCGCGGCTGTTGCCGGAAGAGGCTGACGCCGCAGTGGCAAGTCTGATTGAGCAGCATCTGGTCTTCAGTGAAATTGCCAAAGTGCAGGGCGGCGATTTGATTGGGCAGCGGGCTACCTTCTATGGATACACTCTTCCCCGTAATCCGCAGGCTGAGGTAGAGGAAAAGCTTATCGCCTACGTACCGACTGAGCTCTCGACGGCTCTTTACGCGACGGGTCGTGAGCAATTCGTGCCGATCGCCGATCGCTCCGACAAGACCCTGGACGAGCTTCTCATGCCGTACCGCCAAGGCGACCTTGATCAGATTGGCCGTCGCTTTGGACTCACGCTGCAAGCTTATTATTCACGAAATGAGGTGCGTACCGCTATCGCTGAGAACCTGTCTCAGGCCGAGGCGGTGCGGTATGCTCTCACTCAAATCGAGCCTAGGCTGAGGGACCTATACGAATGGCTGCGCACACGGGGCGGCCGGGCTACGACTAGTTCCATACGGGCCAGCATGAAGCTGGATGGAGCGGAGCTAACCGCAGTGTTACACGCGATGGAGGAGTACGCATTGGCTTTTGACACCTTCAGCGAAGGCCAGCGCATCCTCTTCATTCCAAAGGAGACGCTGGCAAATTTGAACAGCTCTGAAGAACGCCCACCGGCGGCAGTTGGCCTTCAAGTTGAGCTGGATGCTCCAGCGGCGGTACAACCGGCTGATACCACGTTCTTATGGGATCTGGCTGTGATTGCCTCAATCGCGCATCAGCATGATGTGGAGCTGACCCGGTCGGGTTCATTACCCAAACGCGCCGCCTTGCGCATTGTGCCGCTGCTGGTAGGATCGCGCGCCCACCAAGACGAAGACGACGCACTGGCTTATGTCGATCTGCTTAAGCAAGAGGCGGTTGAGATGGGGCTGGTGGTGGCACCACCTTCGACTTCGAAGTCCCGCAACCATCTTGGTCCAGGTCCTAAGCTAGAATCCTGGGGGAAGCATGACCTGGTGATGCAGGCGAGACGGCTCTTCCGTCGCTGGCCAACTGACCGGTGGTGGATAGACCAGCCAGGGGCGAACTATCAGGAGTGGATGACCTTCTATATTGAAACGCCGGTTGCGCGTGAAGTGGTTCAGAAGTTGCTGCGCGAGTGCCGGCCGGAAGTCTGGTACTCACTGGCCTCCTTCCGCACCACCCTGCATGGGGAAAATCCCTATGTGCTGCGTCCATCTCAGCGTTACGCCGGTGAGGCCGGCTTCAAGTTGGCTGGTGACCTGCGGAGGCAATGGGAACATACCGACGGCGAGATTATCACCGGCATGTTCCGCTCCACTCTCTCTGAACTTGGTATTGTCACACTGGGCTACCACCGTGAGACGGTGCCCGGCGCGCGTGAGAATGTCAATCCAGATGTCTTCATGCTGACCGAACTCGGTGCCGAGGTCCTGACCAGTGACCTCAGCGCCAGCCAACAACCGTCAAGCAAGGCCCTGGTAGTACAACCTAACTTCCAGGTGCTGTTGATGGAACCGTACATGCCGGCGCTCTACTGGCTGGTACGATTTGGAGTATTGGAACAGATCGGGCGTGTCAGTAGATTTACCTTTACCCGTGAGGCTTTACGACGTGGTCTGGAGCAGGGCGCGACGATTGATGAGGTCATTGATTTTCTAGAGCTGCATAGCCAGAAAGCTCTCCCACAGAATGTCGTCTACACTCTTCGAGACTGGGCCCGCCAATATAAAGAGTCGGCTCATCCTGCCCCAACGCCAAGATTGATCGAAGCACCTAGCGAAGCGCTGGCGGGTGAACTCGTTTCGTCGCCCAAATTGCGCGCTTTTCGGCTGCACCGTGTTGGACCACGAGTTGTAGCGGTACCGCCGGAAACCAGTTTGCGCGATCTGTGGCATGCACTTGAACGTCTCGGTTACGCGGCACTGCTTGGGGGTGTCGAGGATATAGTCGCCGCAGCGACCGGTTCGCTCAAGCCCAGCCGGCGCCGCCGCAATGCGCCGGCAGTAAAGGGTGCCTGAGCAAGTCCAGACCCCTGGCAGAGGAGACGAAAATACGGCCATCCTCTGCCTGTCCTGTACTGCGGCTTTTCTGGCGACTCAGGAGGAGTGGTCTGCGCGAATCTTTTCCAGCCGGGCTTTCACCTCGGGCCACTCTTCGGCAATAATGCTGTACATCACCGTGTCTCGCTGGTAGCCATCCTCCATGATCCTGTCTTTACGCAACACCCCCTCTCGAACAGCGCCCAGTCGCTCGATTGCGCGCTGCGAGCGCAGGTTTCGGCTGTCAGTCTTGAGCGCCACTCGGATCGCCTCCAGTGCATCAAAGGCATGTTGCAGCAGCAGGTACTTACACTCGGTATTGACGGCGGTGCGCCGAACCTCACGAGCCAGCCAGGTCCATCCAATCTCCAAGCCATAATCTGGTTTTGAAATGTTGAGATAACGCGTGGAACCGATCAGCTTGTCCTGTGGAACAGCAATAACGGCAAAAGGCAATTGCTGTGGTGTGTGAGCAGCGTCGATCCAGTCCAATAGCGTCTCCATTGACCTGCTTGGGTTCATCGGCATATAAGTCCAGATATCCGGATCCTGGCTCGCTTGATAGAGACCATCGGCATGTTCTCTACCCAGCGGCTCCAGTCGAACTACAGTACCCACAAGCGTCACCGGTTCTACTGACATCACCATCGTTGCCTCGCACCTTCTTCCTCTTGACTCTAGATAACTCGGTCTCCGGATTGCTGCCGTCGACTTCCACATTAAGGATTATTTGGCATTGTAGCAAGTGCCAATTCGTTGTCATATGAGTAGTCCATTGCGATGTCCTTAGCTGCGAGCCAGGTGGCTTACCCGTCTCCGGTTACGAGCTGGTTATTCCCTGATGGCGCATCGGCGGTCTCATGTACGATACTGTAGTGTTACACGATACGGGCCGGGTTAGCCCTAGGGACCGGTTGATCTTTTTTTAGTGCTATTACAGAATGGATCAGGACCATGCGCATCCTGATTGGGAAGGGCGAAGAGGTCGGAGCCGAGGAGCTTGCCACCGTTGCCTGGCTTGAGGGGATCGGTATGCTGATCCTTGGCCCAGGCGCAGAGGAGGTGGCTGAGCTAATGGAGCGAGACTACCGGCGCTGGTATGATCCCTCCGAAGGAGGCCAATGGCTGACTCTCTCGGATGAAGAATTGGTCCGCAGCCTGCTCTTTCGACTTCCCAGGCCCCAGTGGTGGGCAGTTGAGGTGACCGAGGCCGGCGATCGGCTACCCCAGGCGCCCTATGATCCCAATGGAACTATCTGGCGCCAGCTCGCGAGTGATGACCGCGCCGCGGCTACCCAGGCAGCGCTCGCTCTTCTTCGTGAGCACTTTCACGATCCCAATGTGCAGACTTTGCTAACCTGGATCGAAGGAGAGAAAGATGAAGCCCTCTACCACTTTGTGGGGCTGAGCCCGGTGGCAAAGCGGCCACAGAAGATTGTTGTGTACCGGGTAAGGACCGGAGACTGGCACGCTGTACTAGAGGTTTCTTAAGGGCACAGGGTATACTTTTTTAGTCCGCTACTGATTGAATGAATGAGGAAGGGTGAGGCATATGCGAGAAGTCGTCATCGTAGAAGCAGTGCGCACACCGGTTGGAAAACGCAGCGGTTCGCTTAAGGACACCCATCCAGTGATGCTGGCCGCCATGGCGCTACGGGAGCTGGTACGTCGCGCAGGTATCGATCCGGCAGCAGTCGAAGACGTGGTAATGGGCTGTGTAAGCCAAGTTGGGGAGCAGGGGCTCAACATAGCACGCAATGCCGTACTTCAGGCGGGCTTCCCTGTAGAGGTACCGGCAACCACCGTAGATCGCCAGTGTGGCTCGGGGCAGCAGGCGATACACTTCGCCGCCAATCTTATCCAGGCGGGCGTCTGTGACATTACCATCGCCGGCGGAATCGAGAGCATGACACGCCTACCGATTGGCTCCAGCATCGCCAGTGGTGGCAACCCCTTCCCATCCTCGCTACTTGAGGTTTATCCCATGGTTCACCAGGGGCTTTCGGCCGAGATGATTGCCGAGAAATGGAACATCTCACGCGAAGAGATGGACGCTTTTGGCTTGCGCAGCCATCAGTTAGCTGCCGCTGCCCAGGATAGAGGAGCTTTCGACGCCGAGATCGCACCGGTGCCGCTGCTAGACGGCACTCACTTCTCACGTGACGAGGGAGTGCGCCGTGATACGACCCTAGAGAAGCTAGCGGAATTGGCGCCGGCTTTCAAAGTGGATGGGCGGATCACTGCCGGAAGCAGCAGCCAGATTAGCGACGGCGCCGCCGCTCTATTGCTCATGACACCGGAGCGGGCAAACGCGCTGGGCTTCACGCCACGCGCCCGCATCGTCGCGCAGGCCACCGTTGGCGTCGATCCAGTAATGATGCTGACTGGTCCGATACCGGCAACTCGCGCAGTACTGGCAAAAGCCGGACTAGATAAAGATTCGATTGGTCTTTTCGAGGTGAACGAGGCCTTCGCTTCGGTAGTATTGGCCTGGGAGCGCGAGCTTGCTCCGGATATGGCGAAGGTGAACGTTAACGGCGGCGCAATAGCGCTTGGCCACCCCTTGGGTGCCTCTGGAGCCCGCCTGATGGTGACCTTACTGCATGCCCTTGAGCAACGCAACCAGCGGTACGGTCTGCAGACCATGTGCTGTGGCGGTGGACTTGGTACCGCAACGGTGATCGAACGCGTATAGGGTCTCTGCCCTTCCTCCCTGGTAAGCGGCAGAGTGGCGTGGTAGCATATCATACAATGATCATAGCTGCGATGGCTGGTCGAGGGTAATGCAACGGACGGAAGTTTCCTTCCGTATATTCTTGGGAGAGCGCCATTCGGTCTGATTGGTGCTTGGCTTCGTTCAAGAGTGGGACGACATTACCAGGAATTGGACTTGCTGCCCGCTAGATAACCAAAGGTATCACCATGACGCACCACACAGG
>JBKQTH010000307.1:0-17344 GCA_052143275.1 Ktedonobacterales bacterium
TTCAGCCTGGTCAATGGCGGACGAAGCATTGAAAACGATGTATTTGCAGGGCTGCGGGTATAGGAGTGAGAAGGAGTTAGCTTGACTATGGAAAAGGCTCAGGCGCCGAAAGCTCGCGTGATGGTGGTGGACTTATTCCGGTAGCGCTTGGTGGTGTCTTCGCTACTTTTCTGGTACTCCTCGATTGGTAGAGGGAAAACCACATGGTTCAAGTAGAAAGGTGTTTAAGATATTAGAAGTGTTTGAGGAGGACCGCTATCCCTTTGTCCCTTCATCCCTTTGACGACTTCTTGAATAGAGGAACTAGCACCTTGACATTGATCACGCCCACTGTCTCGTCGGCGTTGGCGCCCAGACATCTACTTGCCATAATCCTGATGCTTGTTCTCGCGCCGTAGTCGCTCTTCGGAGCAGAGTTTGGTCGCAGTGTTCGCTCGAAGTAGAACGTTAGCAGGAGGAATCCCAAATGACCCTGATCCAGAAAAGCGTCACCATCAACGCGCCGGTAGACAAGGTACTCTCGATCCTCGAAGATCCGGAGAGACAAAGCGAACTCAACCCGAACCTGAAGCTGCTCTCGTACCGCCCTTCCCCGCTGGGGTTCTATGATACCCAATGGGAATATAAGATGGCAGGTATGAAGTTTAGCGGGGAGAGCACCGTCATCGCCTATGAGCAAGGCAAGCGCATTGTCTATGAGAGCAAAGGCGGCATTGATTCCCACTGGGAATGGACGATTAACGCCCAGGGAAACATCACCCAGGTCGCGTTGGCGCTCACCTACACGATGCCCGGCTCGTTGCTGGGCGCTGCCTTAAACAAGCTGGTGATCGAGGGGCAGAATGAAAAAGACATCGAGGGGGAGCTGGCCAATTTGAAACGCCTCTCGGAAAGCTAAATTCTGTTTGCTAGCGCGGCGAATGACAGCATTCATTGCGAAACACGCCGAAAAGACCTTGCTCACCAGGCCAGTCAGCCTCCTGACCGGTAGGACTCATCGCCGGCACCGGCACTTGTAGTTGACGGCAGACAGCTCCATTTTGACAGCCAAATGGACAGCCAACTGGATAAATATCCATGTACGAACCTACATCCCTGTCGAATCTCCGAACGTAGAAACCCGGAAATATTCGACATCCATGGATACAAGTGGATGTTAACAAACTACCAACCAGGAGACTCTTAATCAGCGGGTTGAGGGTTCGAGTCCCTCGGGGCTCACCAAAGCAAATCCAGAATTCAAGGGCATTTGCAAAGGTCACTCTTCTAAGCGACGAGTGGCCTTTATCGATTTTTGACAGCCAAGAGGACGAACCACTCTGGATGACGGGACCATTCTGGGACCACAGAAGGTACGAGAACGAGGAAACATCGGCGTTTGTGGACGCCAGTACATAGTGGTGGACAGTTGACCCAGCAGATCCACTGCCGCTTAAACAGCGGGTCATGGGTTCAAAGATCCTACCACCGGCTCCCAGCAGCCCTGGTTTCAAACACCGTTGCCCATGAGCACATGACCACAGCCCAGGCAAACGTGGTGCCACATCCCATCACTGAAAAGGAGGCGAGCATGGCAACATTTGTGCTAGTGCATGGTGGATGGCATGGTGGGTGGTGCTGGCAAAAGGTCATTCCCTTCTTAGTCCTACAGTTGGAGTTAGGATGTATTGGGAGCCAACCGCCGTTGGTAATGACAGGCTTGAGCCACCGCCTGATGATGACGCCGAAAGCAAGACCAGGCCAGCGTGTGCGCGGGGGTGATCACCTGGTGCCAGAACAGCTGCCAGATCACGCGAAGGACCTCTGGCACGGTGTAGGGAATCACCCATCGGCCAATCCTCTGCGGGACTTGAAGTGCTGCAAGCTGCTCGGGCCGAGCTTCGGTTTCCAGACTTTTTTTCCTGCTCCGCATTCGCCTGATCCATCATCAGCGTCGCACACCATTGGGCCAACAGCGAGAGGGTGATGTGCCGATACCAGCCCGTCCAACTTCTCACCTCGTACTGATCGAGTCCACATTCTCCTTTGGCTCGCTCGATGGCTTCTTCCACTTTCCAGCGCTGTCCAGCCACCTCCACGATCTGTTGGAGCGTGGTCTGCTTGGGTGCACACACCCGATAATAAACGACCTCAGTCGGGTCGCTGAGGCTACGCCGCACCACGACCCAGGCTTGCCACCCCGCGGGAACCTCGGCCGCCATTTTGCGCCAAGCCCAGTCAAACCAGCGGGGTCCCCTTGCTCCCCACCCCGCCGAGAGTCGATACCAGCGCCCCGCATGCTTGCGCGCGAACCACTCATCGATCCGAAGGGAGGCGAAGCCTTCCGCGAGTCCCAGCCGGATCCGGTTTTGCGGATGCACCGCCAGGACGTACGGGAGGCGGTGCTCGGTTAAGAAGCGCCGCAGGTGATAATCATCTCCATAGACGCAGTCAGCGGTCACCCAGGCACAGGGCAGGTGCTGCTCCAGCACCCGCTCGAGCATACGGCGCGCCAGGACGATCTTGGTGGCAAACTTCACTTCCACTGGCACCCCCGCCTCCTCACAGCGCTCCCGATCCTCGGTCCACTCGCGGGGCACATACAGCTCCCGATCCATCAAGACCTGCCCCTTGGCTGTCGCGTAAGCCAGGAAGACGCCGATCTGGCAGTTGCTGATCTTGCCCGCTGTCCCGCTGTATTGCGGGGCCACTCCCACGGATTTGGTCCCTTTTTTCCACAAAGCCCGTCTCATCCATGACGATAACCGCTGCCGGATCAGCCAGGTTCTCCCGCACGAGGTCCAGCAGATCATCCCGGACGGCGTCCGCATCCCACTCTGCCCGGCTGAGCAACTCCTGGTAGCCATACGGATTGGCTTCTCCTGCCGCTTCGGCAAGTTGCCACCCATTCTTGCGTTCCATCGGACTTAAGAGTCCTTGCAGATACCTCCGCACCCGCTGGCGCTGTTCAGAGCGAGCAAAGCGCCCAGCAATGCGCACATGCACGTCATCCAGGCATCCTGCCCACCGCACCGCGGCTTCTTCCTCTTCTCTGATTTCCTGCGGGGTCATGGCTCGGCTTCTTTCTCGGGTTCGTCTCTCCTCCTTCCATCCTACCACCTAACTCCAACTGTAGGACTAGGGTAGCCGGGGCGCGCGGGGGGGCGCAATGACGCTCTGTTGACGCCGGATATGTATCATATCTCTTGACTGGTGGAGGTATCCTTACTGGTGAAGGTAGCCTGGGCTAGTAAGACCGGTCGTCTATAGGCCGGATCACTCGGATGGGCCATAGAGAAGCATGGAGCAACTTTCCTCGTTTACCTATACCTTCTACGCCGAGGAGGTCCTCTTCGGTGTAGGTGCGCTTGCCCGACTGGGTGAAGTAGCCAACCGGTACGGTTTCGGGCGGCTCCTCCTGTGCACCACTCCTCACTCTCGCGGGCGTGGGCATCTCGACCGCGCGCTGGCGGCGCTGGGCGACCTTGAAGTGGTCGTGTATGAAGGCGTGCTTCCACATGTCCCCGAGGCCCAGGTGTCCGAGGCGGTAGGACTGGCCTCCCGGCATTCAGTCGATGCGGTGATCGGGCTCGGCGGCGGAAGCTCGATTGGTCTGGCCAAGGCCGCCGGCCTTGCCCTTGAGGAGCTGCGGACCGGACGGCCGGCGCGCGCCGGCTTTCCTACCGACCAGCCTCTTGTACCGGTGATCGCGATTCCATCTACCTACTCCGGATCTGAGATGACGCCTATCTACGGGGTTACCTACCAGGCCACTGGGGAGGTGCCTCGCAAGGTCACCGTCACCGATGCCAAGGTCACTCCAAAGGTCAGCGTCTATGATCCGGTGTTGACGTTGGACCTATCGCCCGCCCTTACCGCCGGAACCGGCATTAACGCGATCGCACACTGTATCGAGGCGCTGTATTCGATCACGCGCAACCCTGTCTCCAGCAGCCTCGCCAGGAGCGGCCTCGCGGCTATGGCCGAGGCGCTGCCGCGGTGCTATCGAGCCGGCGACGACCTGGCGGCTCGTACCGACATGCTCATGGGCTCGTTTCTGGCCGGCACGGCGCTCTCCAATGTCTCTATGGGACTCCACCACGGCCTCTGTCATGTGCTCGGAGGAACCAGTGGAGTCGCCCACGGCGACGTCAACAGCGTGCTGCTTTCGCATGTGATCCGCTTCAATCTGGACGCCACCGCCCACCAGCTCGCGGAGGCGGCGGTTGCGATCGGCGCCGCCAGCGTGTCTCTGGCACGCGAGGACCCGGAGGCGGCCGCACGGGCTACCGCGGAGCGGGTAAGTGAGTGGGTAAGCGAGATGGGCCTTCCCCAGCGGCTACGGGACCTGGCGATACTCGAGGCCGATCTACCCGGGCTTGCGAGACTGGCCATGACCAGTCGAACCGTACAGAATAATCCCAGACCCATCAAGGACAGCGCCGAGATCGAGGCTCTGCTCCGTGCGGCATGGTAAGAGCCGGTAATAGCGGTCCGGCAGCGACGGCAATTGTTGCTGCCGCAACGGCAGCAACAGGAGGAGTAACAGCAAAGGCAGCAGCAAGAGGAGCGGCAGGAATACCAGTGAGTAGTCGGATTGTAGTGCGTATTGGTAGCGCATGCTTCTAACGGGATAGGACCGGCGACGGAGCGAGAGAATCCTCTCCGGCGCTATCTCGGCACGACGGCGCCCGCGAAGCAAAGAGGAGGCGTACATCATGCCCAACTGGCCCTGGAGCCGGCGTAAGTCGCCGGAGGCGGCTGAAGGGACCCGAGTAGAGCAACAACTACAGCAGCAACAACCACAGCAGCAACCACAGCAGCAACCAACGACGCAACAAGGGAGGCAGACCGTGGCTATCAATCCAATGGAGTACAGTTCCAAAGATACCGTACTGGATGTCTTGCGCACCGAGCGAGGCAATTTCTACCAGATCATAGATGTGCCGGCAAACTGGGAAGCTCCCACCAAGAGCGGCCACTGGCAGGTACGAGATCTTGTCGGCCATATGATCGACGTGACCGAAGGGTACCTGACTCGCTGGGATATGGCGCGTCGAGGGGACCCGGCGCCTGCGGGAATGGGGTTGGCCCCCATGGCGGCGGAGCTGGATAGGGTGGCGCTGACCTTCCGCAATCTTCCCAGGGAAGAGGCTATCAGCCGGCTCAAGGCAGACTCCAACCAGCTCGTGAGTAAATTTGATGCGCTGACCGCCGACGAGTGGGGAAGCTTTAATGTGACCCACGTCTTTATGGGTCCGCTGCCCCTGTTGTTCTTTCCCTCGTTCCAGATCATAGACTATGGGATACATTCCTGGGATATGCGCTGGGGGCTGGGCGACCACAACGCCAAGCTGGCACAGAGAACCGCCGGAATACTGATTCCCTTTATGTTCATCGTGATTCAGAACACTGTTAATCAGTCAACCGCCGAAGGGTTCGATGCCTCCTACGGCATTGCGGTAGACGGCGACTGGGGCGGCAAGTGGAAAGTGACGGTACAGAACGGCCAGCTCAGCTATGCTCCTGCGGAGGATCTCTCCGGCCTATCCGCCGTCTTCCACTACCGGGACGAATCCGACTTTGTGCTTGAGATTTACGGACGTATAGACGCGGGAGAGGCCACCGGAGATCCAGCGGTGATCGACAAGGTGCGTCATCTCTACTTTGCCATCTAGCCATACCTCGGGGATGTGAAGCGAGGTGGGCACACCTGCTCGAGCCAAGCCGGCACGCTCGGCTAGAGAGAGAGAGAAAGGAGAAGCATGTATATGGCTACAATCCAGGTTCAAGGTGTGCACCACCTGACCTTTGTGGGCTCGAATCGCCAGGCGGTCATAGAATTTTACCAGGGTATCCTGGGGATGAGAATGGTGCTGGATCAGCCTAATCTGGATGTACCGGGGGAGGAGCACCTCTACTTCGATCCCGGCGACGGGCGCCTGCTGACCTACTTCGTTCGTCCCACCAGGGAGAACGACCAGGCGCCCAACCCGGAAGAGATCGGAAACCTTCACCATATGGCGCTCACGGTCTCACGAGCAGTGTATACACAGGTCGTCGAACGCCTACGGGACCTCGGGATAGAGAATACTGGTCCAATTGATCGAGGATTTATGGACTCGATCTATTTCCGGGATCCAAATGGGCAGCGTCTTGAGCTTGCCTGCTATAAGTTTGTGCCTCCGGAGGGGTTCACCTACGCCGATGTACTGGCGGCGGCACACCGGATTCGAGTGGCGGCTGGCGACTATAACGTCGCCGAGCGGCACCTGGCGGAAGCCATACAGGAGCTCTCCCAGCGCAAAGAGTCCATCGAGTCGGTGTCGCCCCCGCCGGCGCGATAATTTCTAACCGGCTACCTGTCGCCGCGAAGTCTGGTAGCTCCCGGCCGTGATCAAGGAGTCCTATCGCTATGCTGTCGCGACATCCGTGGGCCTATGAGCGCGGCGCCCTGTGGGTGATGGAGTTCGACGTGCCCGCCACCAGTCCGGTAGAAGCTCAGGTGGCCGCCACCTACTCCGAAGTCGGCGCTGAAGCCGCTGGGGCACTGGTGAGGGCTATGGGGATAGCGGACGTCGCGGTGGTGCTGGATCGGCTGGCGGTCGGAAGCCGGTGCTTTGTGGCACGAGTGGCGGACGGAATCGCAGCCTATGGCTGGGTTTCCGAGGTAGTTGAGAGCATAGGTGAGCTGGAGCGCCTATTTCATATGCACAAGGGAGAGGCGTACATCTGGGATTGCGCGACCCTTCCGGAGTTTCGTCGCCAGGGTCTGTATACCTCGTTGCTCCATATCATAGCTACCACGCTCCAGCGAGAAGGCACCCGCCGCCTGTGGATAGGTGCCTCGCGGGGCAACCGCCCCTCACTTAGAGGCATCGCGTCGGCAGGATTCCAGCCGGTCATCAAGATGAACTATGTGCGGGTGTTCGGCTTTAAGCATGTGTGGGTAAGCGATTATCCAGGCGCGCCTCCGCTGGTTGCCGTGGAGGCGCGTAGAGGTCTCTTGACCTCGAGCGGGTAGCAGAGGAACGGGATCGGAAGAATAGTATGGAGAAGTATGGTGAGACCCAGGACCGGCACCAGGGACAGCCGGTCCTGTTTGCGGGGGAGCCACTCCAGACCGCGCGTGCGGCGATGCTTTTGCTGCACGGCAGAGGAGCCGGGGCGGAAGATATCATGATGTTTGCCGACTCACTGACCGAGCCGGGGTACGCGTTCCTCGCGCCGGAGGCTCCGGGCTCCGCCTGGTATCCGAATAGCTTTCTGGCACCACTGATCAGCAACGAGCCCTACCTGTCCTCCGCGTTACAGCGTATAGAAAACCTGATGGCCGGCATCCAGGACAGCGGCATACCGCTTGAGCGTACAGTGCTCCTCGGCTTTTCTCAGGGCGCGTGTCTGGCACTGGAGTATAGTGTTCGACATGCCGCCGCCGGGCGTTATGGCGGGATAGTGGCCTGGAGTGGCGGACTCATTGGTCCGGAGGGTACGACCTGGGATTATCCGGGATTGCTTGACGGCACACCGGTCTTTCTGGGCTGCAGCGATACCGATCCATATATCCCGAGGGCCCGCGTGGATCTCTCTCGGGAGGTACTCGGAGCCAGAGGCGCCAGGGTGACTGAGCGCATCTATCCGGGTCTCGGCCATACCGTCAACCAGGATGAGATCGACTTTGTACTCGAGATGATGAGGTCGGTCGCCGGCTAGAGCAGCGTACTCTCGCCGGTCTCGCCCCACGATCTTCTAGAGCGCTCGCCGGGTATAGGCCTGGATGATACGCCGGCCAGCAGCTCAAGACGACATACGATTGGTTCGGCCATTTTGAGAATGCGCAGCCGGTTGTCCAGGTGTGGACGTGCGAAGGCGAGCGTTCTGGGGCGCTTCCTGCCCGTCTAGGGCATCTTGTTATCGGCTGATTGACTAGCTCCAGTGGGTGGCACTCCCAGCTCAGTGCTGACGAAGAGGTTGACCGCCTCAACACCTAGCTCCTTCCGGGCGATTTCACCGAACCGCTTACGCGACACTGCCAAAGCACGCTCTTCCGCTTGCCATTGGTCAAGTTGTTCTGGCGGTGCCGCGAGGTCCCGACTTCCCGAGTTGCTGGAGCGCCAGGCCGAGCTGGAGGCCGCATTCATCAACGCGCTGGGGTAAGCTCCAGTAAGCTCGGGCAAGCTCGGCAGCCGGGCGTCGCCCGGCTGCTGCGGGAATGGCGTCGGTGGAGTATGATGGGTCCAGCAAACACCGTGAGAGGTGTATGGATGCTGGAAAGAGGGTTCCCAAATGCCCATGGCCGAGCTCATTCCGACGACCGTCGTCGGCAGCTATCCTCAGCCGGATTGGCTGGTGGATCGCGAGCAGCTGCGCAGCCGGTTGCCGCCGCGTGTGCGGGCGCGCGAGATCTGGCGCGTGCCGGAACCATTCCTCGAACAGGCGCAGGACGATGCCACACGGCTCGCAATTGGCGACATGGAGCAGGCCGGCGTAGACATCATCACTGATGGCGAAATCCGCCGTGAGAGCTACTCCAATCGCTTTGCCACGGCGCTGGATGGATTCGACATTGATCATCCCGGCACCGCGATCGATCGCACCGGACATCCCAATCCGGTGCCGCGGATCGTCGGTCCAGTTCGCCGCACTCGGCCGGTCGAAGTTCGCGACCTGGAGTTCCTGCGCCAGCATACCCACCGACTCGTCAAGATCACTGTACCGGGACCATTTACCGTCACCCAGCAGGCGCAGAACGACTACTACCCGGACGAGCGCTCGGTGGCGCTGGCGGTAGCCGCCGCGATCAATGAAGAGATCAAGGATCTCTTTGCGGCCGGCGCGGATATCGTGCAGATTGACGAGCCCTATCTGCAGGCTCGACCAGAACAGGCGCGCAAATACGGCGTGGAGGCGATCAATCGGGCACTCGACGGCGTGGTGGGGACCACTGCGCTTCACCTGTGCTTCGGGTATGCCGCCATCGTGCATGACCGCCCGGGCCAGTACGCCTTCCTGCCGGAGCTGAATGCGTGCGTGGCGCAGCAGATCTCCATCGAAGCTGCTCAGCCCAACCTCGACCTCTCGGTCCTGGGCCAGCTTCCCAACAAAACCATCATCCTGGGAGTCCTGAACCTGGGGGATGAGCAGGTGGAAACGCCACAGGTAGTGGCTGACCGGATCAGAAGCGCGCTGCGGCAGATCGAGCCGGAGCGTCTGGTCGTTGCGCCGGACTGTGGCATGAAGTATCTACCCCGCGACGTTGCCTTCGCCAAGCTACAGGCCATGGTAGAAGGGGCCAAGATCGTGCGCGAGGAGCTGAGCTAGTCGTCCCACCCCACAGGGCGGTCTCTCCCTCGCACTGGGTAGGCCGCGCTCAGGTCGTGATGTCTGGGTAGGGGAGTGACCAGTGCTTGAGCTTGAGCGCGTATTCGAGCTGGAACCCGAGCGGCTCCGCGTAGTCACGCTCAAACAGCGCTATACACAGCGTCAGGGTCAGGAAATGGTGGGCACCAAGCTCAAAGAGCTTGACATAGTCGTGGGTGGACAGAGCCTCGCGCTCGTCGTTGGTGAATGCCTGCAAGGTGCTCTTCTCCATCTCGGGGAGAGTCAAGATACCGTTGGCTCGCTCAGCCTCCCACCAGGCCACCGTTCCGCGCGGGTACTGTCGTTAGCGCTCCACCAGTTGTGGATCGCGGTCAATCGTATAGAGGAACTTGTTCAGTAGCTATTTGCTCACGTGTTCACCCCCTTCGGATACCAGGTGAAGTAAGCCTCCATCGTGTGGAAGAGGTCGAGGGTATCGGCGTAATCCGCCTTGACCGGCCCCGCGACGCCCATCATCAACATGAAGTCCATGAAGCCGTGCGTGGCGTTGCCCGGCTCCCAGAGGCTGTCGAGCGTTACCTCCCGGAGCGCACCGTCGATGTCGCCGTTGGCTATCCATTGTACTGCCTTGCGGTCGAAGTCTGGATCCGGGCCGTGGGGTCCAGACTGGCGAGGCCCCCCAGCTCGAGGGAGAGATGCCCGGTGCCGATGACGGCCACGCGAGTCTGGCTCGGCCACGCTTCGACCAGCTGGCGCAGCAGTCGACCCAGCTGGTCGAAGCGCCACGGTTGGGGCAGCGGCGGCGCGAAGATATTGGTATAGATTGGGACGATAGGCAGGTCCGCTTGTGGCCGCGTGGTGATGATCGGACAGGTAATGCTATGGTCTACCCGCAGCTCGTTGCTGAAGGCAAAGTCGAAGCCGGCATCGAGTCCCGCGCGCAGCAGGTAGGCCGAAAGCTCCTCGTGCCCTTTGAGCCGCATGCGGGGCAAGCCAAACTCGCGCTCCTCGTTGTAGTAGTTCGCGTCGTAGTAGGGCGCCTTGCCGACGAGAAACTGGGGCATGTTGTCGTAGAAGAGCTGATGGAAGTGGTCGGACCCGACCATTACCAGCACCTCCGGGTTGGCACGAGTCAGCGTCTCGCGATAGGCCACGACCTTGCGAACCCACTCATCGGCAAAGTCGGGCCGGCTCTCCGGTGGAGCGGTGCTGGCGCGATAGAAAAATGGATGATGGGTGGTGCAAGTACGGCGACCAGGTTGGCCATAACTCCCTCCTTCATGCGCGTTGGCGCTACAGTTGCAGGTGCAGAGCCGGTGTTCATGCTGAGCGACCTGGACCCAGCGTTACCTAGCGTTGTTCCATGATGCCCGCTTCGGCGCCATCACCGGCGGCCGGCCGGTATACGGCGTGGCGGTCAACCGCAGCGTAGATGGCGGGGGCAACCGGCGTGCGGAGCTCCTCCGCCAGATGTCCGAGCAGCCCCGCCGTTCGAGCAAGCAGCGCCACCCCGCGAAGCAACTCGGGTGGCAGGCCAATGTCGGCGAGCGCAGCGCCCCCCACCCCTGCACCATTGAGCGGGAGCGTGCGGCGAAGTATCTCAGGATGTACTCGGCCAATCGCCTCGAAGAGCCGCAGATGTGGCCCGCGCAACCCCTCGCGCTCGGCGATGGCGATGATTACTGGCGTGCGCGGGTCACCGGTCTTGTGAACGGGGTGGCCGAGCCCTGGGACATACCGGCCGGCAGCACGTTCGGCCGAGACCGCCCGCCGAGCGAGTGCGTCCCACTCCTCGTCGGTGTTCGGCAAATCACCCTCGACCGTTGCCAGGACGGCGGCCAGAAAGCGCCCGGTATCCTCAGTCACACCCAGGAAGCGCGAACCACCTCCCAGCAGCCCTGCCGCAATGGCTCCCTGAAGGGCATCCGGTGCGCTGTAGAGTGTCAGGCGGGCGGCAATCGCGGTAGGAGTAAAGCCGTGGTCGGCGAGTGCGACCAGTACCGCCTCGAAGACACGCACCTCTGGTGGCGACGGTCGCCGCTGGGTGGCCAGCCAGAGCGCCAGTTCGCCGAATCCCACCTTGCCGAGCAGATCGTTCGCCAGATCGTGGCCGAGGAGCTGGATGCTGGTCGCAGATGATGTCCCGATTCCGGTAGGATATTCGCTCTGCTGCTCGCGGCTTGTCCCCATGTACAGGCCCTCTCTGTTCAATCTCTCGTCAGCTCGCACTATTGTCTCTGAGCCACGCCCGCACCTGCTCGCTATCCTGGCCAAGAGCGGGTGGCGGAAGCTTGTAGCGCGGCGGTGTGCGCGAAAACGTGATTGGGTTGCGAATCATCGGCACGGCATGCTCTCCGGTACCGACGTCCACGACAGGGTTGAGTCCAAGCGAGCTTGCAAAATCGACGCCCCCGGCGACCGTGTTGATCGGGCCACACGCGATGCCTGCGGCGGTGAGTGCCTGGAACCACTCGTCGGCGGTGCGCGTACGTAAACGCCCGACGAGGAGTGGGTAGAGTATGTCACGGTTTCGGTTGCGGTCGTCGTTATTGGCGAAGCGTGGGTCATCGGGCAAATCAGGTAGACCGAGGACGTCGCAGAGTTTGCGAAACTGCCCATTGTTTGTGGCGATGACAATGAGGTCCAGATCGGCGGTTGGGAGTAAATCGTATGGGAACAGGCTGGGATGTGCGTTTCCCATGCGGGTTGGGACCACGCCACCTGCTACATAAGCTGACGTCTGGTTGACCATCCCCGACAGCGCCGATGCCAGCAGACTCACTTCGATATGCTGACCTTCGCCGGTGTGGTTGCGATGGTGGAGAGCCGCCAGGATGCCAATGGCGGCATGGAGCCCGGTCAGCACGTCGAAGACCGATATGCCGGAGCGAAAGGCCGGCCCACCCGCATCTCCCGTCAGGCTCATCAATCCGGAGACAGCCTGCACTACAAGGTCATATCCAGGTAGGGAAGCGCCTTTGTCGGTTCCAAAGCCGCTGATAGAGGCGTAGATCACCTGTGGGTTACGCTCTGCGACCGCCCCATAGTCCAGGCCAAAACGCTTGAGACCTCCCGGCTTCAAGTTTTCGATGAACACGTCTGCCCGGGCAGATAACTCCTTCGCGAGGGAAAGGTCTTCAGCTTGCTTGAAATCCAAAATCACCGAGCGTTTGTTGCGGTTGATCGCGAGGTAGTAGGTGGAGATACCATCTCGGACCGGCGGCCTCCACAGCCGTGTATCATCGCCGTGGGGACTCTCGACCTTGATCACTGTGGCACCAAGGTCGGCGAGCAGCATTGTGCAATAGGGACCGGCAAGCACCCGTGAAAAGTCGGCGATCAGGATGCCGTCGAGTGGGCCTGGTCGGTGGTCATCGCCAGGGTAATCCAGAGCCGACATGGAGTCTCGTCCTCCGGGCTGCGCGCAACCCATCTTGTCCGTATAGCGGACAGGTGTTCGTACCGAATGATAGACGACCGTGGGAGATGTGTCAAGAGGAGCGGCTACGCCATGTTCAGCGTGATCTGCGGACGAGTCCGGAGCATCGTCCAGTCAGCGCTGATCGCATCGGCCGTCTCCAGCAGGAGCGGAAGGTAACGCTCGGTGAGCGTCTCGATGCTGGTCTCCGCCGCGTGCACGCTCACGTTGAGCGCGGCCAGCTTTGCCGCCGCTTTAGGCACCAGGGCGAGCGCATTGCGCACAAAATGGACCCGACAGCGCTGCCACCCGGCTCCATACGGCACCGCGGCAATGGCGCCCTTGAGCCCTTCGTGGGCATCACACTCACCACCAGCTGGACGCCGGCCAACCCGCGCGCAACCAGCCCCCGCAGGAAGGCCAACCAGAAGGCGCCATCTTCGCTGGGTCCCACATCCAGACCCAGCACTTCACGGCTGCCCGTTGCGGCATTCAGGCCAATGGCGATCACCACCGCCTGGCTCGCCACGTGCCCGCCCTTTCACGTAGGTCGCATCCAGCCAGACATACGGATAGCGGGCTTCGCTCAAGGGACGTGTACGGAAGCTCCACCTCGCCGTCGGGTTCTGCACACAGCACCGACACCTGACTCTTGCTGATCCCGGACAGGCCCAGGGCCTGCACGAGCTCGTCTACCCGACGGGTCGAGACCCCCTGCACATACGCTTCCTGCACCACGGCCGCCAACGCCCGTTCCGCTCGCCGACGGGGCTCGAGCAGACTCGGGAAGTAACTCCCATCCCGCACGCGTGGCACGCGTAGGCTGATACTGCCCACCCGTGTGTCCCAGCGGCGCTCCCGGCTGCCGTTGCGTTCTCTGGTGCGCTCGGCGGTCCGTTCGTACCGACTAGCGCCGACATGCCGCGTTACTTCGGCTTCCATGAGCGCCTGGGCCGATGCCCGTACCCCTTCCCGCAGGAAATCCACATCGTCACTCACCTGCGCCTTGCGCACGAGCTCCTCAAGTGCCATGCTGACTGCACTGGCCATCTGGTGGTCCTCCTCACTCGGGCTCTTTGTTCATTACCCGATGAGAATCACCTGGTGGCCGGTTCGTCAACCGCCGCCTCTTTCCCACACTCTATTGGACACTATCACGGCGCCTGCGCTTTACAGAGAAGCTTCCTACATCACTTTCCGACAGCTTCAAGCAGAATCGCCGTATGAGACACAATGGCATCATGTTATGATGAGGCTAGAAGGTGAAATGCTGTGCCACCAGTTTCACTCTTGATGCAGGCTGCTTGGTGAACTCTGGATTCCGCCTTCGAAGTGGGGCATGTCTCATCAACAACGTTTGCTTTCCAGATATGGTACAATGAAGCCAGTTGCTGCGCAGCAACTGGCATTTATGAAGAATGCACATGAGCCACCTTCCGGACGCAGCCCTGATCATGGGTGTTTGACAGCCAAACTGGCAGCCAACAGGATAAATAGCAGTAGATGTTGGCATACAGCGACAAATTGAGAATGAGAGAAAGCGCTGAAATATTCGACATTCGTGGACATTGGTAGATGCTGATAAATTATCAACCAAGAGACTCTTAATCAGCGGGTTGAGGGTTCGAGTCCCTCGGGGCTCACCAGAGAAAATCCAGAATTCAAGGGCATTGGTAAGAGCCACTCTTCAGACGAGGAGTGGCCTTTTTTAATCTTGACAGCCAAGAGGAACGAACCACCGAGGATGACGGCAGACCGTTCTGGGACCACAGAAGGTAGGAGAACGAGGAGACATCGGCGTTTCTGGACGCCAGCACCTATTGGCGGACAGTTGAGCCAAGCAGATCCACTGCCGCCTAAACAGCGGGTCATGGGTTCGAATCCCTCCACTGGCTCCCAGCAGCCCATGCTACTGAAATTCAGGGATAGTGCCAAGGGCGCAGTGCGGGCAATAGCAGGCAAAAGTTATGAATCCGCCCCACCAGACCATGTAAGCATGACAAGGGAAAGTGCTGCTTTACGCCGTACGTTGGCCAGATTGAGCGGCTGCGCCATGTAAATGGGTGCGCAAGGACCACATCTGCACGGTTCCCACGATGTGCCCCTCATTGCACGAAGCAGGAACTGGCGAGTGGGGCCTATAACGCCTTGAGCAGCGGTACGAGTCGATACTTGCGGCTATGCGCGATCAGCAGTTGGGCTTGATACGCCTGCCACTCGGCTTCCCGGCCAGCCACGCGGTAGGCGTCGCGCGCACAGGCCAGCCAGTGCGCAGCCGAACGGTAGTACTCAGACTTCCCGCGGTCCATGATCGCCTCGGCCTCCCGGTGGCTGGTCTTGATCACCCACTCGGGATGTGACGGCACCGCCGCCTCGGCGACCCGTTCCAGCAGTGTATGCGACGCACCTCGATCTACCACCGCAATAGCATCCTTGATCAGGCCCTCATCCAGAAGAATCTCTACTGCTCCGGACATATAGCCCGGCAGGCGGCGCAGGTGGGCGAGCAGCGTGTCTCGGTGGGCGGGCCAGGCGTCGTCCGCCAGTTCCCGCGCCCGCCGGTAGCCGTCTAGCGTCGGCGCCTCTTTTACTGCGATTTCAGCCGCCGCCAGCGCCCGTGTCGTCTCGCCCAACGCCGCGGCCACCTCCGTGGTCCAGTTCGCCAGCGTCGCCTTCGCACCCTCCAGACCCAAGCCAAACTCAGCGATCTTGAGCGCGCCCTGGGAATCCTGGTGTTCCTGCAGGACCTGCGCCAGCGCCAACGCATCCTCGGTACTTGCCAGGTGCTTGCGTCCATAGGCGATCGCCTCGTCCACACGGCCAAGCTGAACCAGCATGCTCGCGTAGGCTACTACCTGAGCCGCTGCATCGGCCAGGCGCAAAAACTCATCCTGCCGTCCTGTTCGCTCCAGGATGTTGAGCCGGGTTCCGACCAGCGCCTCATTGGCGAGCCAGTCGGGAGGTTCATCTCCGTCCCACAGGCGCTCACGAGTGTCCTCCCCTCGCAGGAGGCGGACCAGCCGCCGGTCGTCCCAGCCCTGCTTGGCCGCCTGCACTGCCGCGTCGAAGCCCTCCTCCAGACCATAGTCCGCGAACTCGTCGCGCCAGTTCTCCACCTTGACACCCCACGTCCGGCGTTCCTCGCTGGTCACGTCCGGGCTCAATAACGCCTCCGCCCAGGCAGCACCAATGTCGGAAAAGAGCGGGATCCCCTCGCCATCCGAGTCGTCCAATCCTTCGTAAGCCCCCCAGGTCTCCTCGGTGATGGCGTCGAGCACGGGTAGAGCGCTGCGACCCGAGCCGGCCTCGATCAGGCTCCACGCTTGCTCCAGCGCCTGATCCACTCCGCCGACGATGCTCCCCACGCTCCAGTACTCATAGCCGCGCCCCCAACCTGTGCTCCTGAGCACCGAACGCAGATCGCGGCGGACCGATGCGGCTGTTACCGCTGGCGCGGCTGAAGGAACCAATGTACTATCCATTGCCTGAACTCCAGTCGTGGAGGTTGTGCCTGCAAGCAGTAAGATCTGCGCTTCTACGCGATCGGCGAACGAGGAATCATGCTCAGCCAGGCCGAGCAGCAGCGCTTGCAATGTCTCGCGATCCAGCGGTGCCAGCAACTCTAGCAGCGGTCTATGCACCTCGATGGACTCGGAACGGTGTAGGACGGTGAGCAGCGTGGCGACAATGTGCTTGCACCAGCCACCGTAGCTATAGGCGCAGGTGCATAGGACCGTCGTCTCACCCGGGTCACCGAACTCCAGCGAAACGCGATAGGGGATTGGTTCGCTGCCTTCGACCTCCGCCTGGACCACATTTCCCCGGCGGACTATCGCCCCGACGGCCCCTTCCTGGTAATAGGTCTGGCCGCGTGCAAACGACTCCGCCGTGCTGCGCTCGCGTATCAGCGATTCGGTGACGGGCAGCGGCATCATCGGACACCTCCAATCCGCACTCTTCACGACCCCCGGTCAGCGGGGCTGCCTTTCGCACCTACTCCTTACTAGTGTACCCCAGATGCGGCGATCGAGATCGTCCACCCATAGCGTTGCCTTACAAAATCCCCGCATCCGCGCGTCTGACACGGCGTAAGCGAACAGACCCCTTCGATACCTCGGCCCGACCGCGTCGGGATCGAGATCGAGTGCTGATACTTCATGCAACGCATACGGGTATGTCACCATTCTCGCTGGGCCGGGTAATGACAAAACTAACCAGCTACTTTGCGTGCTTGTGACCCACAGTGACACCCCGGTCACGCGAATTCTCATAGGGTACGCCGAGCCTGGGTTCGCTCGCGTAGAGTCTGTCCCAACTGCCAAAGGTATCCGTCGAAGACAAGTCCCATGTTAGGCCGCTTCTTAGGAACGCACGTGGATCGTGGCAAGCGTCTTGGCATCAGCACTGGTCGCCGGTCGAATCGTCACCGCTCATTATCTTCGTGCTGCTCGTCCGCGCGAAGGTCTCGCTCCTGGTGAGAGGAACGACACGGCATGCAAAGGTAGGATCTGGCGTAGCCATTGCTCCGGTCTGATTGGCAGACTCTGGAGTGAACCACACATTGCCGTTCGGGCCAACAGTAGTGTCCATCGGCGTGCTGCTTGCAGTGGCCTTTGCCGTGTCAAA
>JBKQTH010000308.1:0-14192 GCA_052143275.1 Ktedonobacterales bacterium
CTCATAGGCGTCAAGTGAACCTATACGCCCCGAGCTGCCCGCCCCTATATAGATCAATCGCCCGCTGCTTTGTAGCCGTTCTGCGATCGCGTCAATTGCCCGGGCAATCTCCGGCAATTCCAGCTGCACAGCAACAGCCACGCCGGTATCCTCGGCATTCATCAGGCGAGCGATCTCAATTGAACTCATCCGGTCAATCTCGCCGGTAGCTGGATTGACTGCCTCGGTTGCCAACTGGTCCAGCGGTGACTCTCTCGATTCTCTACCATCCGACGAGTTTTGACTGTCAGGCATCGCTAATCTCCTAGAGGGCTCCTCTCGTAGGCTCAAGATGAAAAGAGTTGCTCGCGCTTCAGGTGAGTGTAGAATGTATACTTGTTGCCGCAGTACACAGCTTTGGCGTACTCGATTGGCTGATTGCGATCGGTATACGTTGTTCGGCGGGTATAGAGTACCGAGCTACCTGCCGCAATTTTGAGTAACTGGGCCTCTTCGTCTCCAGCCAGGCCCGCCTCCAGCTCCTGTTCAGCTTCCATGAGGGGTAGACCGTATTTGGCTTCAAGCAGGCGATAGAGCGAGTTACGCTCCAGGTCATCTTCCAGTAGCCCTTCGCAGCCTTTGAAGTTGAGTTGCGAGCACTCGATGGCCAGCGGCTCATCGTCGGCCAGGCGCAGACGTTGCAAGCGGAGTATAGGGTGCCCGATGTTGATGCGCAGACGTTCGGCGGTGATCTCATCGGCGGGGCGCATCTCTGCGGCGATCACCTTGGTGCTAGGCCGCTGCCCGCGTGCGCTGATATCCTCGGTAAATCCGGTGAGGCGCATCAATTGCTGGGTGATTTTATGGCTGGTAACGAAGGTGCCTTTACCTTGTTCGCGATAGAACACCCCTTCATTCACCAGATCGGTGATGGCCTGGCGCGCGGTCATGCGGCTGATCCTATAGGTCTCACTGAGTTCACGCTCCGAGGGAATCAAATCGCCAGGTTTCCACTCTCCCAAGCGGATTTGCTCCCGCAGGATCTCTTTGAGTTGATGATAGCGAGGCACTGGGCTATTCCGATAGATAGTATGCATTGTCTAACTGTCTGACCTTTCCTGTAGAAGCGCAGTCCCTCCCGGCCGCAGAACTGTTTCTGCAATTATATCCTCTAGATAGCTTTACTCAGCGAATCAGCTGATTAGTTGCCGCTTGCTTGATTTTTCGGTTTCGATATGTTAGAACTAGCGCAGATGGTCTAATTGGTATGTTGTATATACCACCAATCCACCTCTATCATGACATAGGTCACTCGAGGATGTCAAGCCTAAGAGTTGCGGTTCACCATTGGTGAATTCGAATTCACGGTAGTGCGAGCGGAGAGTAGTTCATGAGGTTCACCTTACACGGCGCCCGCCTGGTAGATGCTGTAACGGAGCTCCCAGAGAGCGACATAACCGTGGATGATGCACAAATCGATGTGGTTGGCCCGCGACACGGTCCCGAGGACGGCAGCGATGGTTTGCGTCCCCCTGCTCTTGGCATCGACGCTGGTGATGCGATTGTCATGCCTGGATTCATAGATGTGCACACGCATGGTGGAGGTGGATACAACCTGCACACTACCGAGGTAGAAGAAATTTTGTCCTATGCGAACTGGGCACCGGAAACCGGAGTAACCTCATTTCTGATTGGGGTGGTCGGGACGCCTGGCGCTCTTCCCGAACCCCAACTACGTGCCGCGGTGGGGGCAATCGAACAGTCAAAAACAGCTGCGCAGCCCATAGGTATCCATCTCGAGGGACCTTACATCAACGCCCTGCGGCGTGGTGCTCATCTCCCCTCCTGGCTGCGTATGCCCAACCCCCTCGAGACCGAGCGATTGTTGGAGCTTACCAATGGCCAACTTCGGCTGATTGCATTGGCGCCGGAGCTCCCGGAAGCTTTGCCTATGATTGCCCGATTGGTAGAGGCTGGTATCACGGTTAGTATCGGTCATACCGACGCCACGTACGAGCAGGCGCTGGAAGCAATCCAGCTGGGAGTGACGCATGCCACCCATTGCTGCAATGCCATGCGCCCGTTGCACCATCGCGATCCTGGTCCGCTTGGGGCAATCGCCGAGTCTGCCCAGGTCTATGGCGAACTGATTGCCGACGGCGTACATGTTCATCCGTCCATGATGCGCATCGTCGTCAAAATCCTGGGCGCCGACCGGACGGTGGTCATTACCGATGCGCTGGCTGCCGCGGGCATTGGGGACGCCACGTTCGAATTCGCTGGCCAGCCGGCGCAAGTCATTCAAGGTGTGGCACGGCTGGCAGACGGCACGATAACCGGTAGCGTTCTGACAATGGACCAGGCACTTCGCAATATCCTAACTATTACCGGTGTCTCGCTCGCGCAAGCGGTAGGAATGCTTACGCGAAATCCAGCTCGTTCCATACGCGTAGACGGATACAAGGGCTTGCTTCAGGCTGGCTATGACGCCGACCTTCTGGTCTTTGACCGCCAGTTGGCGCTACAGGCTACCATCTGTCGCGGCCAGGTCCATTATGCGACTCCTGCCTGGCGGAAGCGTCTGGGGCCGCTGTATGTGCCGGCACATGCCCCTAAAGCCGCTAAGGTAGTCCGGGCGACGTCGATGCTACGTCGCCCTCCTCCGGGATAGTTAGGTCGTGCGCGTGACTTTGTGAAGCCCGCGTGGAACGTCGGGATCGAGTCCCTTGGCCAGCGCCAGCTGAAGGGCCAGCAACTGCCCCGGAATGATGGCGGGAATGGGGCTCAGCCACTCAGGTATATCACTAGCGAGCAGCAGAGGTGTCTGGGCACGGTCCAATGCTGCGGGAACATTTGAGATCACCAGTAGCTCAGCGCTCCGGTCCGCTAGTTCGCCGGCCATCTCAAGCAGGTCATCATAGGTTTTACCGGCAGGCATGATTAGAATTACTGGCGAGCCTTCCTCAACAGTGGCGATGGGGCCGTGGCGGAAATCCGCTGAAGAGTAGGCGGTAGCCATCACATAGGTAAGTTCCTTGAGCTTAAGAGCCAACTCGAACGAGGTAGCGTAGTTGTAGCCACGCCCAATAATGGTACAGCTGGCCATGTAACGGTAGCGTTCGGCTCGCTGGGCAACCGCCTGGGACTGTGCCAGGCTGGCGGCGATTGCCTCCGGTAGCTGTTGTAACTCCGCCAGACGCTCCACATTGCCTGACAGGTGCGCCGCAAACGCGGCCAGCACCGTCAACTCCGCGGTATAGGTCTTGGTCGCGGCAACGCTCCTC
Source organism: Ktedonobacterales bacterium (assembly GCA_052143275.1). GTDB lineage: Bacteria > Chloroflexota > Ktedonobacteria > Ktedonobacterales > JADMIN01 > JAJPKE01. Next base: position 3,264 of record JBKQTH010000308.1, read on the forward strand.
TCAACGCCGACATGCAGTTCGACGATTTCGTTTGCCACTGCCGCGAGTGGTGACGTGCCGTCATTGGTAATCGCCAGCGTGGGACGACCTTGCCGCTTCGCCGCTTCTAACACGGCGATGATGTCCGGCGACTGTCCCGACTGAGAAATGCCGATCACCAGGGCGCCCTCCATACGCGGCGCGGTGTGGTAGAGAGTATGGAGCGAGGGCGTGGCCAGGGCAACTGGATATCCCCCAAGCGCCGCCCAGGCATATTTGGCGTACAGAGCGGCATGGTCGGAGGAGCCGCGGGCAGCGATCAAGACATAGTTGAAGGGTGGCATCTGGGCGGCAATGGCTCCAATTCGTCTAGTCTCCTGCTGCAGCACCTCCGCAATGACGGCCGGCTGGCTCATGATTTCTTGTTCGAGTAGTGAAGACATGCTTACTCCAATCGTTATGTATAGCGATAACAAGATTCCTCATCCATTCTAACCCATTAACTGGTATAGTGGTACGGATGTCCTGACAAATACTCGGCCTCCATCTGGTTTATGGTATAGTGGTATAGATGTCTTGACAAACTATTGTCTTGACAAACGAACCAGATAAGAGTACAGTAGGTACACAACCATCCGCTTCGTGGTGGAAGACACCAGAAAGCTGCGGTCTCCCAGGGGCCAAGCTGGATAGCGTCCCTCACGAGAAGGAGTGTGATGTAAAGGGTCACGCGCGGTGCATGGGTTTACCAGCTACCAAATTGGCTGGGTATGGCGATAGGGCGCCCTTTCGCTAATACCGGCTGCTCGCTCACCCAAGTAACTTACCAGACGCATTCACCAGCACGCTCTCTATCAATCCCAGGCTAGCTCGGATCTACGGGGTCAACGCGAGAATGCTTTGATCCATTTCTCGAAAGGTCGGGAGGTCCTCTATGGTTTATCCTGCTTCTTCTTTGGCGGCAACCAAGGTGAAAAGCAAGACAAGTAATGCACCCACTGGTTTCGCCCTCATCTTTCTCGCCGCTCTGCTCGCCGCCTCGCTGGCGGCCTGCGGCTCGTCCTCCGGCTCCAGTTCAACCAACCATGTGCTGACTGCCGTCTGCTCGGTGGGCGGCTCGTACACCGAGGATATGAGCCCGTTCAGCCCCAATGCCAACTGTGGGGTGGAAGGACTGCTCTACGAGAACCTGGAGTATGTCAATGGCCCAACCGGAGCGATAACTCCTATGCTGGCCACTGGCTACACCTGGAGCGCCGACAACATGACCCTGACCTTTACCATCCGGCAGGGAGTCAAGTGGTCGGATAACACGCCGTTCTCGGCCAGCGACGTGGCCTTTACCTTTAATCTGCTCAAGGAGTATCCGGACGCCGACGCCTATGGCTTCTGGCAGTACCTTTCGAGCGTGACCGCTACCGATCCTTCGACTGTGGTCATGACCTTTAGCACACCGGCTCCGACTCTGCTGCCGGATATACAGGGCACCTACATCGTTCCGCAGCATCTGTGGGCGAACGTCGGCGACCCGGTCAAATACATCAACTCGGACCCGGTCGGCACTGGCCCAATGAAGCTGAAGAGCTTCTCGCCGCAGCTCATCACCTATGTCAAGAATACCGGCTACTGGCAGGCCAGTAGGGTTCAGGTCGACACGTTGAACTATCCGGTGGTCGCCAGCAATGACGCCGCACTGGAGAAGATCGCCAGCGGAGAGGCGGACTGGACCGGCGTCTTCGACGCCGCGGTACAGAGTCTCTTTGTATCAAAGGACCCCGCCCACAACTTCTCACAGCCGATTCCGGTAGTTCCGGTTATGATCGTTCCCAATCTCACCAATCCGCTTCTCAGCCAGCTGCCGGTTCGGCAGGCCATCAGCGCGGCTCTGGATCGCCAGGAAATGTCCGTTTCGGGTGAGGCGGGGTTCGAACAGCCGGCCAGCCCAACCGGGCTGATTCCCGGTCAGGAGAAATACCTGGATTCCAAGTACGGCGGCGTGCTGCCGACGTTCCCAGCGGCCAGCCCCAGCATGGCTGACCAGATTCTCGCCAGTGCCGGCTTCACCAAGGGTTCGGATGGCATCTACGCCGACTCGCATGGCCGTCAGCTCTCGTTCTCGGTCACAGTTCCCGGCGACTACTCCGACTACGTAGCCGACCTGCAGATTGCCCAGCAGAACCTACAGGCGGCGGGCATAGGTCTCACGCTCAACAAGGTTTCGGACGATGCTTACCATACGGACCGCGCCACCGGCAATTTCCAGCTGCTCATGAGCGGTGGCTTCTTGGGCCCCAGTCCATACTATTACCTGGAGCCGCTACTCCACAGCACCCATATCGGTGGCGCCAACGGCACCGACTGGTCGCAGTGGAAAGATGCCACGACCGACCAGCTGCTCGACCAGATTGCCTCGAGCACCGACCAGTCGGTGCAGGTCGCCGACATTCAGCAATTGACCGATATCATGGCGAATGACCTGCCAGTAATTCCGGTCCTGGACGCTGTGCAATTCTTTGAGTACAGCTCCAAGAATTGGACCGGCTGGCCGACGCCGCAGAACCTCTACGCCGTTGGATCAGCATATCCTCTGGCCGCCGGCGACAACGAGCAGGTGATCCTTCACCTCACGCCGGTGTCCTAGGGTTAGGACTTAGGGGGAGACCGTTTTAGACTGGTCTCCCTCTACTCGAGGGAGTGATCTCTACTTTTCGGGGACCACTCCCCGAGCCATCTGGCAAGTTTTTGGCGAGTCTTCCTAAAGAAAACCGAGAAAAATTAAGAGTCGCCTCCGCGTCGTTTATACGGATGGCACTCTGTGTTATGATGGCGCGGAACTTTGGCGTAGGATTCCGGATGGTAGCCCTGGACTCCCAACTAGATACAGGCACGGAAGTGGTGGTTCCCCGCAGTGGGAATCATCTACAACGAGGGCACGCGCATGCGCTATCTACTCCGCCGGCTCAGCATCTATCTACTAGCCGTCTGGGCCGCGGTCACCATCAATTTCTTGTTGCCGCGTATTGCGCCGGGCAATCCCGCCGAAGACGTCTACTACCGCCTCGCGCAGCTGGGTCCAGTCAATCAGGCTACCCTAAAAGCCCTGCAGATACAGTTCGGACTGGATACTACCGATCCTCTCTGGCTTCAGTACCTGAAATATCTCAATAACCTGCTGCATGGAAACTTGGGAACCTCGATCACCTATTATCCAAGCAGCGTAACCAGCGTTATTGCCCAGGATCTCCCCTGGACACTTGTGCTGCTTTCGGTCAGCCTTCTGATAAGCTTTAGCCTGGGAACCCTGATCGGGGTCTTCATGGCCTGGAGACGCGGCTCAGCTCTTGATGCCACGCTGTCGTCGGTGATGACTTTCTGCTATTCACTCTTCTATCCCTGGCTGGCTCTCTTGGCCGTCTACTTTCTGGGATACCGGTCAGGCTGGTTTCCCTTCTCGGACGGGTATGACGCCACATCGACCACTCCCGGCTTGAACTTCGCCTTTATCACGGATGCTGCCTATCACGCCATTCTGCCGGCGGCGACCCTAGTGGTCTCGACGGTTGCCGGCTGGATGTTGACCATGCGCAATTCTATGGTTACTACGCTCTCCGAGGACTATGTCATGATGGCTCGCGCCAAGGGCCTGACCGGGCGTCGAGTCATGTTCGCCTACGCGGCCCGTAACGCCATACTGCCCAGTATGACCGGTCTAGCCATCGCCATAGGCGCCATAGTAGGGGGGCAGTTTCTGGTCGAGGTGGTGTTTTCTTATCCAGGTATCGGCTACGCGTTGGTTCAGGGCATATCCAATCATGATTACTTCCTGACCGACGGCATTCTTCTCATGGTGATTGTGGCGACGGTGCTGGTGAATTTCGTCGTGGATCTGCTCTATGTGGTCCTTGACCCGCGTACACGCCAGGAAAGGGGTGGCTAGCAGTGAGCCAGGTACCGGTTCTGCCGCCCTCTCCCATGTCTCTCGGGCAGGATGGGCATAAGCCCGTGGATACTACCGCTCGGCTGGGGTCAGTCTGGACGACGGTTGCGCGGCTTCCGGGCCGCGCGTGGCGGATGGTGACGCTCAATCGCAAAGTAACGGCTGGTTGCGGGATCATAGGCTTTTTTCTGCTGGTGGCGATCGTTGGGCCGCTCTTCATTCATCCGGGAGCGCTGACCTATACGCTCAACATCAACGAACCGCCGTCATCTGCCCACTGGCTGGGCACCAACCAGGGAGGACAGGATGTGTTCAGCCAGCTTGTCCTGGGCACTCGCGCCTCGCTGGCATGGGCATTCCTCACCGGTTTCGCCGTTGTCGGGATTTCGGTCACAGTGGGCCTGGCGAGCGGATATTTCGGCGGTATCACCGATGATGCGCTGTCTCTGGTAACCAACGTGTTCCTGGTCATCCCTTCGCTGCCACTGGCCATAGTGGCTGTACAGTTCTTCAGCAACTCGACCCTCATCGTCGCTTTGGTCGTCGCCCTTACCAATTGGCCCTGGGGGGCGCGTGTGCTGCGGGCGCAGACTCTCTCGATGCGTAATCGTGAGTTCATTACCGCCGCCAGAGCCAGTGGGGAGCGCACCTGGCGCATCATCGCATTTGAGGTGCTTCCCAACGAGTTCTCCATAGTTGCCGCCAGCTTTGTCACTACCACTATTCAGGTCCTGCTGGCGGTGGCAGGACTCCAATTCCTGGGCTTTGGTAACAGCACCGAAGTGAGCTGGGGAACGATGTTGTATGCCGCGCGTAACAGCAGCGCGTTACTCCAGGGAGATTGGTGGTGGTTTGCTCCGCCGGGACTTTGTATTGCTGTGCTAGGCATGGGGCTGGCGCTACTGAACTTTGGCATTGACGAGCTGGCCGATCCCCGGCTGCGGAGCGAGCGGTCGCCCAAGCGGTTGGATGTCCTGAAGGGTCTGGTGAAGCGGAAAGTGGCGGTCTAATGGGCAGACTGGGTGTAGCCGAGAAAGACGATATACTCCTTGAAGTCAACAATGTCAGCGTGGATTACGCTGCTGGAAGTGGAACCGTTCACGCGGTCACTAATGTGAGCTTTCGCCTGCACAAGGGTGAGATACTGGGCCTGGCCGGTGAGAGTGGCAGCGGTAAATCCACCCTGGCGTATGCCATCTCCCGACTGTTGCAGCCTCCGGCTATCATTACCCAGGGAGAGGTCGTCTATTTCCCTTCCGCTACCCATGGTTCACAGCTGGAGCCGGTGCGGATCTTTCAGTTATCTTCGCAGGAGTTGCGCGAGTTACGTTGGAATGACCTGGCCCTGGTGTTCCAGAGCGCTATGAATGCGCTGAATCCGGTTATGACAGTAGGTGCGCAGATCATAGATGTGCTGCATGCGCACCGCCCGGACATGAAGAAAACCCAGCAAAAGGAACGTGCGGCCGAGTTGTTGCAGCTGGTCGGCATTTCTCCGGAGCGTCTGGGAAGCTATCCTCACGAGCTAAGCGGCGGTATGCGCCAGCGCGCGACCATTGCCATCGCTTTGGCCCTCTCTCCCGAGATCATTATTATGGATGAACCGACCACCGCGCTGGATGTGGTGGTTCAGCGCGAAATCCTGACCGAGATCATGCGCCTGCGCGAGCAGCTGCGCTTCGCAGTAATCTTCATTACTCACGATCTCTCTCTGCTCCTCGAGATGGCCGACACGATAGGCATCATGTACGCCGGGCGCATTGTTGAACAGGCATCCTGTAATGATCTGTATCAGTATGCCGCCCACCCCTATAGCTACGGTCTAATGCATTCGTTCCCCCCGTTGCACGGGCCTCGGCGACGGGGGGTAGGCATACCGGGGTCGCCTCCCGATCTTAGAGCGATTCCGGCCGGATGCGCTTTCCATCCTCGCTGCCCATTTGCCTTCGAGAGCTGCTGGACTACTTTGCCGGTGCTGCAACCCCTGACTGCTGGTGCAGGGCGGCTGGTTGCCTGCCATCTGTATCGACCCGAGTACCGGGCCGATCCGCCGACGGAGCAGGAGATGGCCGCCAAATTTGCGGCGCTCGCGGAAGGGATGGTAGCAGGATGAGTCAGTACAAGGCGGCATCACCATCTCAAGAAGTCGCGGCCACCCCTCTGCCGATTCTGAAGGCCGAGCACCTGGGCAAGGACTTTGCCATCCGCCAGTTGAGTCCGCTGGGGGAGAAGCGCTCGGTGCATGCGGTGGAAGATGCTGGACTGGCGCTTATGCCCGGACGAGCCACCGCGCTGGTGGGTGAAAGCGGCAGCGGCAAGTCCACAGTGGCTCGCATGCTTGCCCGTCTGTATGAACCCAGCACCGGCACTATATACTTTCGGGGAGAGTCGGTGACGAAGGCAAGCGGCCGGGCGCTCCATCGCTATCGACGCCAGGTCCAGCTCATCTTCCAGGACCCATTTTCATCGCTCAACCCGGTGCACACCGTGCGTTATCACCTGAGCCGCCCGCTTAGACTCTATGGCCATGTCAAGTCGAAGGACCAGGAGACCGAGCAGATCCTGGCTCTGCTAGAGCGAGTGAGGCTCTCGCCGGCAGAGCAATTTATAGACAAGTATCCTCACCAGCTTAGTGGTGGGCAGCGGCAGCGCGTGGCGATCGCGCGGGCACTCGCCGTACGTCCCGCGATCTTGCTAGCGGATGAGCCGGTTTCGATGCTGGATGTCTCCATTCGCCTGGAGATACTCAATCTCCTGCTACGACTTAAGGATGAAGAACAACTCGCATTGCTCTTCATTACCCACGACATAGCCAGCGCCCGTTACTTTGCCGAGGACACGCTGGTAATGTACGCCGGTCAGATGGTTGAGGGCGGCCCTACTGACGCGGTGATCCAGGACCCCAAACATCCCTATACCAAGCTGCTGCTCTTTGCCGCCCCCGATCCTGATCGTCTGAGGGCGCCTAGGGCTGGTCTTGCTGAACTGCCGGCTCGTGGAGAGATTCCCAGTCTGGTAAACCCGCCTACTGGATGCCGCTTTCATCCACGCTGCCCGTATGCCATGCCGGTCTGTAGTAGACGATTTCCCAGCCGGACTGACCTTGGCTCGGGGCGGTGGGTGAATTGCTTCCTTTATGGTGGCGGCAGTGATGAGACGGTTGCCCCCTAACCAGCGGTCGGGATCTGCTGCCACACTCTTTCACCACCTTCCGGCTGAGTGGTACGATTAAGAGGACAGAACGGAGCGGTTCTCTTGCTACTCAAGTACTACTCTAGAATGGGGCCTTCAGGCCGGACACTAGCCGGTGGCCAGAGAACCAAATGGAGAGAGCCAGTGAGAAGCTCGGCTGGCTGCTGCGATGGATGGATACGGTGTGGTCGTATGGCGGCCCATCTGCCCCAACAGGAAGGTTTGTACTGTGTCGAATGCGCGTCAACAGCAAAAGCCGCGTGGTCGTGACGCCAGGACCCTACCGGTTCGCATTGTACCGCTTGGCGGCCTGGGTGAAATCGGCAAGAATATGATGGCTATCGAGTATGGTGAAGATATCATCATCATAGATGCCGGTCTTATGTTCCCTGATGATGAGATGCTTGGGGTGGATCTGGTTATCCCAGATGTTACCTATCTCATGGATAAATTGAGCCGCATACGCGGCATCTTTATTACCCACGGGCATGAAGATCACGTAGGTGCGCTGCCCTATGTGCTACCCCAGCTTAATTTTCCACCGGTCTATGCCACAAAGCTTACTCATGGCCTGATTTCGGTTAAGCTGCGCGAGCACCATATCTTGGAGCGAGCCCATCTCACCGTAGTTGATCCCGCCGACATCATTCGGGTTGGCCGAATGCAGATCAGTTTCCTCCGAGTCAACCACAGCATACCTGATGCTGTCGCTGTAGTCATTCATACTCCCGCTGGTATCGTTGTACATACCGGCGATTACAAGTTTGACTACACGCCGGTAGATGGAGTACGTGCCGACCTTGGGGGCTTCGCGCAGCTGGGGGCGGAAGGTGTGCTGGTGCTCTGCGGTGATTCGACTCGAGTCGAGTCACCGGGTTATACGCCTTCGGAAACCGCGATTACTGATACCTTCGACTCTCTTTTCGGCCAGGCGGAGGGACGCATCCTGGTCGCCACCTTCGCGTCGCTGCTCTCGCGGGTACAGCTGGTCATAGACCTAGCAAAGAAATATCACCGTCAAGTTGCGCTGGTTGGCCGCTCAATGGTCAATAATGCCCAGATGGCAATCGAGTTGGGCTATCTTAGTGTGCCGGCAGGCACGTTGGTCGCGGTTGAAGATATTGTGCGCATACCACCAAGCGAGCTAATTATCATCTGCACCGGCAGCCAGGGTGAGCCGACCTCGGCACTCACCAAGATCGCGAACGGAGATCATCGGTTTATTCAGGTGATCCCCGGTGATACTGTTATTCTCAGCTCGACGCCTATTGTCGGTAATGAAAAAGCGGTGTCGCGTAATATCGATAACTTGTTGCGGCAAGGTGCTGATGTCTACTATCAGGGGCGCTCGCAGGTGCATGTATCGGGGCATGGCAGCCGCGAAGAAATTAAGCTGATGTTGGCGCTGCTCCGCCCACAGTACGTAGTGCCGGTGCACGGCGAGTACCGGATGCTGGTACAGCATGCGCGAGTAGCCCACAGCATGGGTATTCCACCTGAGCATGTACTTGTCGCACAGGACGGTGATGTGATTGAGGCTTCCGTGACGGGAGGCATCTCTATCGTGGAGCATCTTCCCAATGGCAATGTGTATGTCGACGGCCTGGGAGTTGGTGATGTGGGACAGGTCGTACTGCGCGACCGGCAGGTTCTTTCGCGTGATGGTATTCTGATGGTAGTTATGACCGTAGATAGTGAAACCGCAGAGATCCTGGCCGGCCCCGACATCATCTCGCGGGGATTTGTGTATGAACGTGAGTCGGAAGCATTGATAGAGTCTGCGCGCGCCAAAGTCATCCAAGCATTTCGAGTGCATAGCCAGAATCGCAATCGTAGCGCTGATTGGGGCTATGTCAAGAACAAGGTTCGCGATACCTTGAGCGAGTTCATCTATGAGAAACTCAAGCGCCGCCCCATGATCTTGCCATTGGTGGTCGAGGTCTGATGCTCAACCTAGCTGGACAGAGAAAATGCTGGTGCCGTAATGGGGTCCCGCTGATCCGGAAGAAGATTCACGTCAGAATCCTGGCGGAGTTCCGCCGGAGAAAGGTAAGTCTGATATGCCAAATCTCTCCCTTGACCCCAATGGAGACACCGAGTCCGTGGCTGCTGTGGTGTATGACTTCCTGGGTCAGGTCCAGTTAGGGCAGACTATGCGACAGGGATTGCTGGCCTTCACCCCTTTATTTATGCTGAATGAGCAGGGAGCCAAGCATGCCGGGTGCCTGCCGCTTCCTACTGCTCTACAGCAGGGAGTGCTGACAATTACCGAGCGTCCGGATGCCCAAGTGCCGGAGCTTGAGGCCCGCAGCACGGCACCGGTGCCGGTACTGCTCTTGAACGGTGAACAGGTGGTCGGTGGATTACAAAATCGTATCTTGAATGCCACGGTACTGGTGGCCGCCAACACGGTTTCGCACCTTCCGGTAACCTGTGTCGAGCGAGGACGCTGGCATCCGGTCTACGAGACGGATGCGGGCTCACGGCTGGAGCGCCACTCTGTGGTTGGGCGGCGCTCCGAAGGGGCGCACGCTGCCGCGACCTTTGCCTGCGCGGAGAGTGGTTACGCTGAACTTCGTAAGATGCAGACGAAATCGGTGTCGGCAGCGCTTGCCAGCGGCGCGGGTTATCTTGCCGACCAGCGGATGGTCTGGGGGGAGGTGTCCGCGCGCATGACCAACACTGGTTCACACTCTTCCACCCATGCCATGCAAGAACTCTATCGCCAGCCTGCACGTTCCCGGGAGCTTGCTCAGATGGTGGCCGCACTGCCGAAGCCCGACGGAGCGCTTGGTTTCATTGTGGCCATTGGAGATAAGGTAGTAGGAGCCGAAATCTTTGCCGACGAGGCATTGGCGCTGGCCTATTGGGAGAAGCTGGCGCGCAGTTACGCGATCGAGGCACTTGATGCCGAGCAGATGGGCGGGGCGCAGGGGAGCGTGGATGAGTCGGCACTGCTGCGTTTCTTCGAACAGGCCCGTGGCTCTGATCTGCACTGCTATCAGTCGATTGGTCTTGGGCAGGATGTGCGGATTACAGGCAAAGCTATCGCCGGTGCTGGCCTTGTTTATGACGAGGCCATGATTCAGCTCACCCTTTTTGCTGAGGAGCAGCCGGCAGACGAAGTGAACCTCGCGCGTTAGTCTACGCTGCGCGCTTTGATCGTTCCCCGAAGTCGTTCGGGGACGATCTGCGCAAACTTGCCAAGAGGTCGTCGATCATGTCCCAGCAGCGGTTGGGAAGAGGCAGTGCCGCAGCCGGTGCCGGCGGTAATGGTTTGTCATCGTAGATGTGAGCAGAGAGCCAGGCATCCGCTGCTTCGCTCCACAAATCGCTCTCGCTTCGCCCGCTGGCGAGTGCAACCTCTGCCATCACCTGTCTTATACTTGCCGGTACATGGACTACGGACTGTGTGGTTCCCGCGAGTGGCGGCGTATCGATGCTCTGAGAGACTAGGTGCGGTTTTCCTTCGTGTTCTCCCCCGAGTCTGGGGTAGTCGGCGTTGGCAAAGGCTGAGCTCGGGCCATGTCGCTGCGCTAGATTATAGGTGCGATCCGTTTGCCTGTCTACAGGGAGGTAGCCGGTAATAAACGAAATTGTGGAGAAGGTTCCAACTGATGGAAACCTGGTATCAAATGGAAACACTGACCAGCTCATGATGGACTCCTCAATCCTGTTCTAGAACGAAATGAGAACTTTTGTTCTAATTATAGACTAATGGAGGCGATTTGTCCAGGGTTTTCCGCAAGACGCCTCTCGGAAATTGTGGCGGTTATTCGCTGGCGCTCTCGAGTTGTACCTATACTGCAGCAGATCGGTCT
>JBKQTH010000309.1:0-3433 GCA_052143275.1 Ktedonobacterales bacterium
GGGCGATGCGCCCAAAATCGTCGGCGCCGATCTGGAACAGTCCCCGCCGGAACGGATAGCCCCACCGCTTCTCATCGGTGATAAAGGTGAGCTCGTCCAGAAGCGGCTGGATGGGACTCTGCTCACACGGGAGAAAGTGCATGCGCCGCCGCCAGGGGTGGAAGTCCGGCGTCATTTCAACCTGGTAGGGGGCATCGTCCTCCACGCGGCCGACAGCCGTGAAGCGCCGAAGTGGCTCTCCATCGGGATAACTCGTGCGCGGCGAGTAAAAGGCGACGAGATCGCCGCGAGCGAGCTGTCGTAGCGTCGTGGCCCGTCCATGGTTGGCCTGGGTGAAGCCTCCCTGGACCCCGATCTCGACATGATCGCGTGATATCGTGTTGATCCAGTATCTGGTCATGGGGTTAGACCTCAAACGCCTGCTCCCAGGCGAGGGACGCGAGGCGATTTCTGCAACTCAAGGCTGAAGACCCCTCGTTCACCTCCCGCGAAATTGGCAGCATCATCGAGGCGATCCATCCAGCGCACAAGCGACACACAAGCAGAAAGTGGCACCGGCCAAGGGTACCGTGCATGTCTGCCGCTGCGTTACACTATGGCCAAGCCTGTCTCGTTGTCAATCTTCCTGATGAGGCTGATCCAGTCGAAACGCAATATCCTTTCATTCTTCATCATTGCTTGGTGGATTACTTAGGCAGGAAGGATGTCTATCATGGTTGCTCGGGGAATCCCTGGATGGACGCCGCGCTGCGAGCAGCGCGCTGGCGCGGCTCTATTCCTCCCGCTGCTGATCTGCATCTTGCTGATGAGCCTGGGCGGGTGCGCACTGGGCGGGTCGTCGGGAAAACATATCGGCATGTGGCAGTCTATCCGCATATTCGATGCTCAGCATAGCTGGGCTTCGACCTATCTCGCGATCCTGGTCACCAGCGACGGCGGGGCGCACTGGCAAGATGTAACCCCCTGGCAAACGCTGAGTCCCAGGGGACATAGCGCCACGTTCCTGACGCCGTTGATTGCCTGGGTGATACAGTGGGGCGATAGTGATACCAAGACGCCGGCGCAAGTATATAGCACGGCTGATGGGGGCAAAACCTGGCAGCATGGTGATCTGCCGGATAGTGTCAGCACATTTACTCCCATCTCCAGCCCCTATCAGGGCAACAGAAGCGATGTGGGCATCAGCAGCGGATACGCTGTTGATGCCCAGCACGCCTGGGTGGTCACTACGCGGATCTTTACCCCATTGTACAACCCGGACAATATCCAGATCACCTACACGCATTTACTCCAGACCAGCGATGGCGGCAAAACCTGGTCGGTGCTCGCGCCGGGGCTGCCAGGCGTTCCGCCAAGTACCAGCCCATCAGCGCCGCGTATCTTCTGGGCCACGCTGGTCAGCGCAACAACCGGTTGGTTAAATGGCCCAACGCTCACGACCCTCCTGGTGACACACGATGATGGGCACACCTGGCAGCAGCGCGCGCTGCCGGCACTTCAGACGAAGACCCCAATCGACGACGCAACGGCACAACCCGCAGCGCCCACCTTTCTGAGTGCGCAAAACGCTATCCTGCCCATAACTGCCCTGAGCGGAGCGGACTACACACTTTCCTGCTATGTCACGCGGGACGACGGGACCACCTGGACCGTCACTCCCACGCTGACGCTGCCAGAGTACCCGGAGGTTGATTTCCTCGATGTGACGCATTGGTCCGTCTTGGTCACCACGAACACCACCCTCTACAAGACGGCTGATGGCGGCCAGCACTGGGCCATCAGCCAACCAATGACCGATTTTGAGCGCATCCAGGGTATGCAGTTTTTGTCAGGCACAACCGGCTGGGCCATAGGCTTCAATATCCCCGCCGATCACTCATCCATGAGCGACTCGGATACGGTGTCATCACCTATCAAAACATCCGATGGCGGAAAGACCTGGCAGACAGTGACCTACTATGTATCTTGAACCAGCCGCGCTCCTGAAGGCTGAGTTGCGAAGTCTGCTGCACTCGGTCTCGTTTCTCTGAAGTGGGCATTCGGTCCAGCGATTCCGGCCATGCGCCATACTACTGCCACCGAATCAAAGTCGGTATGACATGTCGACCGACCTCCTCGCGGTCATGTTGTGGGCCAAGCCAGGTAGTCTCGTATCCGATCGACGCGATCGGGCTGCCGGAACGGCCAGATGAGCACCACACCGGTGATGAAACCGCCCACGTGCGCCTAGTAGGCGACACCGCCAAGCGCCGCCCCAGCACTGGGATTCGTGGAGAGGATGCCCGCTGTGAGCTGCTAGACGAACCAGAGGACAATCAGCACCCACGCGGGCATCCGAAGCGGGATGAGGATCCACGAGACGGGCAGCAGCGCCCGCAATCGCTCCACTCGCCCCCAGGCCCGGCACACGTTGGAGTTGACCGCCGTCGCGATCTCCAGCACATCCGCGCCCAAGCCACAGGCCAGATAGAAGACGAGATAGCGCCAGTGGCCCATTGAACGCTCGATGTGGCTGCCGAAGACCCACAAAAAGAGCATGTTGCCGAGAATATGCTCCCAGCTGGCGTGCAGGAACATCGAGGTGAAGAGGGTGAGCCAGAACGGGGTCGGGGTGCCGGCGTAGGGGGCACAGTGCGCAGTGTACTCACAGGGCACGAGGGAGTTAGTCGTCGAGGAGCTGGTTGAACGGCGCGTTGCCCTGAGCGTTGACGGAGAGCTCGTAGAAGAACACCAGGAAGTTGAGGGCGATCAGCCCATAGTTGGTCCAGGGAACGATCTGCGTCGGCTCGTCGACGTCGGACGCGGCATACGGAATCATGGAAGCGTGCCTCTCCAGTAGTCACACCACGCGGCGGCGACCATGCGTCTCCAGGCAGCGTGGTAGCCGCTCCGCACCAGCTGTACCTGGCGAGTCTTTCGTCGTCATGGTGCCATGCGGACTGGGGACGATCCGGGTTCGAACGTTTCGCAGCAAGGAAGCCGGAGCCACGCGCGAGCGCACATTCTGCGCCCCCGGTAGCCCCGGCTTCTCCAGATGCGGCTGGGCTTACTTGTGGCGGCCAGCACCCTCGCCAGTAGGAGCTAGGCTCTTCTGCAGAATCTGCCCAGCGATATTGAGGAGCGCATCTTTCATAGCGCCCTCTGGGTAGCGATCAGCGATCAGAGCCAGTTGTGCGGCGATGGGGTAAATCATGACCTGCGCCCCAGGCCCAAACCAGGGATGGAGCGTCATCCCCGTCACGCTCTCGATCGTGCGATCAATAGCGTCGTTGACATTTTCGGTGACGCGTTGTTTCAGCGCGGCATCGCCGATCCGAGACACCGCTTCCCGGAGCCCCAGCTGCTGAAGCAGCATGACGGTGACTGGGGAGATGGCATGATGTCCGATCCCGGCAATAGGCCAGGGAGTCGTCTGCATGTCTAAGCCCAGCGG
>JBKQTH010000310.1:0-61393 GCA_052143275.1 Ktedonobacterales bacterium
CCGGCGCAGCCGGAAAGGCGAACCAAGTAGGTTTTCAGAATTGGCCAGCATATCGAACGCGATGTAGATGGCCGGCGAATCCCTGGCATCCAACGCAACCGATTTACTAAGCCGTCAAAGGAGAAACCATGTTCTGTCGGTAGAGCCAGTTCGCCATCTAAAACAAACCTCTTCGGACTAAGAGCTCGAAAAGCCGCGACGATTTCCGGCAAGAAATTTGTCGATCGAGCTTTTGGAGGTCACCACACGAAACGGAATTTTACTTTATTTGGTGTAACCAGCATCCTCCCCTGGCCAACAACATCGTTTTCAAGCTTTACTCAGTTCTTCTAAGCTAATCAATTTCACCTAAATCCACTCCGCAAGAAGCTTTCGACTCCGACGGTGTCGGATATTGTTCCGAACCCACGGTCGGCCTCCAAGCGCAAGAGTGCCGTCTGCGGCTTAAACGGCCATAGACTGTATTATATAATATCCTTATTTAAAGTAACTTATAAATCGACTAATCGTCTAGCGCCCGAAGTAGGTGAGCGCGAGCGCTCTGTGTGCTTGCAGAATATCTGCCACCTGATCCTCTTGCGCTCTGCTAGACGCGTTTACCATCACGATTGCATGCCCCTGGCCCAAGGCATCCAGAGCTGCCTGACGGGCATCGTTCTCGCTCGCCAGGTAGGTCGACAGCCGCTCCCACGCACGCGTCACTGGGTTTGCTGCGCGTTCTTTGCTGCGAATGGCCTCGAGCGCCGGAGGACCATCGAAGACCACGACATCTGTGTATCCAGCGTCGTGCAAGCGGGATTCTCTGGGGAGTGCCAGGCGACCCATCCCGGGGTTGGCTGGCCCATTCCCGGCTGCCTCCGTGCAGCAGCAGGGCTGTGCCTCCACCGGTATCGAGGTCATCACACAGCAGAGTCCCAGCTGTTGCTGGTGCGTCCTACAGAGGACTGGCCAGACGAGTAACTGGTCTTCAGCAATGGGGCACCAGACCGTAGGGCCGATGTCTGCCCACTAGAGCCCTTTTGTGGAAAATTCCAACGGAGTGGTGGAAAAAGGTAGTAGCTATGGCCTGGGTGATCCCCTCTAATGCGGAAGTTGAGCGGCCAGCTGGCGGCGGACAAGGTGATCGAGTGTCCCCTCCGGTAAGCCGTGCTCACGATTGTGTGCACCAGTGTGTGCATTGTATCTGGCCGCAGCCATCACCCTATCCCATACTACGTGTGGCATGTGCAAGCCGCATGTCGCGGGAACGATGCCCATCACACGCAAAGCCAAGCAAATGAGGAGACTTGCAATGAACACTGACCATCAGAGCACTACATCAGGCAATCAGACCGGTTGGCCACTGCCGGGGACCCTGCGATCGGGTTTCCGCCCCAGCTGGACGCAGTGGGTAGTCCAGCTGGCGGAGTACACCACGGCAAACCAGGGAGCTGTGGTTCGGGCGGCCGTCCGGCAAGACGCGATGAATACACTGCAAGCCAGCAATCTGGCACCAAGTCGCCGTACCAGTTCGTGCTGGCCACTGCCGGCTACCTACATGCCTCACTTTCGACTGAGTTGGGCTCAGTGGACCCTCAAGCTGCACGATGATCACACCACCAAGTCCCAGCAGAGTCTGGTATTGGCCGACGCGGCGTAATCCCGCGCTCAACTTCCAAGTTTTCATGGACTCGATCGATGGTATCTCATTCTTCGATGTGAAAGTATGCAGTCCGCATGAACTGCTCGACCAGATCGGTCGCGCCGGCACGGCTTACGCTCTCGAACCGTTCTTCGCCAAGCTGGCTGCGCAAGCCGACCAGGAATTCCTGCCGGCGGGGAAGATCCACCGGGTGTACCGCTATTCCTACCGCTCTACGGATACCACTGGCCGCACCCACCAGCTGTGCGGCGTACTCCAGCTGCTCCTCGGCGGCGCGAATGGCAGCAAGGCCGTCCAGACACCTAGCGATTCCCTCCGGCGACCCCAGATCGCGAAAGACTCCCATGCTCTCCTGATAACATCGCGACGCCGACTCGATGTCACGCTGGCTGAGCCAGAGGTCTCCCAGACTTGCCATTGCTCCAGCCACTCCGCGCCGGCTACCGATACCGCGGGCAATTTCCAGGCCCTCGTTCAGATACCGGCGCGCGAGGTCGAAGTCCGCCGAGGCTCTGGAGATATTACCCAGTCCGATCAGGCACATGACGGTATTTTGCGGATCGCCAACCCGGCGGAAACACCGCAGACTCTCCTCCAGGAATGTCGCCGCTTGGCGCGACTTTTCTCCCTGCCAAAACGCCAGATTGCCCAGACTCTGCAGCGCACAAGCCGATCCCCAGGAGTCATCGAGCTCCCGAGATAGCTCCAGCGCTTCCCGGCAGAGCGAGACACCCCTCTGATAGTCGCCCTCCAGTCCCAGGATCGTGCCGAGTCCATTCTTGGCGTTGGCGATATTGCGCCGATCGCCTATTTCACTGTATAGCGCCAAGCTCTCGGCCACCAGTCCGGTGGCACGGCCGTACTTGCCCTGTTCCTGGAAGACGCCGGCCATGTTGCCCAACAGGCAGGCAATGCCCCAGGAGTCGCCGAGCGACCGGTACAAGCCCAGACTCTCGTCGTAGAACGCGAGCGCCTTGGAATAATCCCCCTGGTCATAGAACACATTGCCGTGGTCGTTCAAGGTCGCGGCCAGCAACCACTGGTCTTGCAGACCACGCGCAATCTCAGTAGCCTGTTGCAGCAGCGCGGCAGCGCGCTGATAATCGCCCTGCTGGTAGGCGAGGATGCCTGCTCCGGCCAGCACCTTCGCCCGGGCGGCGCCGCTCTCCTTTTCCGCCACGGTAGTACCGGCCACCAGTTTCGGCTCGTTTGATTCCGGGCTATTAGGAGAGCCGGCCTCGGCAAGCAACTGCTCCAGCCAGTGCCGCCCGTCGGTGAAGTGCGCATGCAGATACCAGAAGCGCCACAATGCCGCACCTAAGCGTAGCCCCGCCTCGGCCTCGTGCTCTGCCAGGGCCCACTGGAGCGCGGCCCGCAAATTGGCATGCTCCTGCTCCATACGGGCCAGCCAGGCGGGCTGGTCAGGACCTCGTAACGCCGGCTCCGCGCTCTCAGCCCACTGGAGAAAATGCCGGAAGTGGCGCCGACGAGCCGACTCCAACTCCCCTCGTTCGCCAAGTTGCTCCCGCGCATAATCGCGGACCGTGTCGAGCATGCTAAAACGCGGCTCCTCATCCGGCTGAGCAAAGCCTCCCACGACCAGATTTTTCTGCACCAGGCTCCGTAGTGCCTGGAGCAACCGCTCGCTGGTCCAGTGGCGATCCCCAGGGATGCTTACCGCTTCTACGGCTTCGAGTGAACCTCCCTCGACGAACACAGCCAGTCTGCGGAACAAGGCCCTCTCGTCATTGCCCAGCAAATCGTAACTCCACTGGATGGTGAGCCGGAGCGTTTGCTGGCGCTCGGGTAGATCATAGCCGTCACTCACCAGCACGACCAGCGGCCGATCCAGCCGGCGAAGCAACGCCTTCGGCGACAAGACGGAGATCCATGGCGCCGCGAGCTCGAGGGCCAGGGGCACACCATCCAGACGCCGGCAAATGGCGGCAATCGCTGAAGCGTTGTCTGCACTAAGGCGAAAACCAGGGCGGGCTGTCTGCGCTCGGTGCAGAAACAGCTCAACCGCGGGTACCGCGGCGAGGTCGGCCAGCTCGGCGTCCTGCGCCAGGAGCTCGCCCTGCGGCACAGCCAACAATGGAACTGGCAAGACATGCTCGCTCCGAAGGAGTAGTGGCGCGCGGCTGGTGACCAACAATTTCAGCCCGGTACAGGCAGCCAGCAAGGAGCTAAGCAACGGGGCGGCATCCAGCAACTGCTCGAAATTATCCAGCAGCAGCAGGATGCGCTTCTTGGCAAGAAACGCAGTCAATGTCGTGGAGATTGGTTCGTTGGCCTTCTCGCGCAGTCCGAGCGCCGCCGAGATGGCGTCAGCAACGAGATGGGAGTCGGTGAGCGCCGCCAGCGACATGAAGAAGTCGCCATCGGGAAAGCGAGAGCGCAACGTCCGTGCGACCTCAAGCGCAAGTCGGGTCTTACCGACACCGCCGAGCCCTGTGAGAGTCAGTAAGCGTACGCCGTCCTGGCACAGAAGCTCCACCGCTTGCGCAAGTTCCTGCTCGCGTCCCACCAAGGGTGTCGGCGGCAATGGGAGGTTGGTTGGCGGCAGAGGAAGGTCGGTGGGAGGCAGCTCCTGCTGAGCTGTTGCGTTCGTAGTCGGAAAGGGAGAACCTGCAATCAGCCTCTCGCGCCGTGCCGCCGCGAGTAAGCCGGACTGTTCCTCGCTGGAGAGGCCAAGGGCAGCTGCCAGCAACCGCACGGTGTCCTTCCGCGGTGACCGGCGTGAGCCTCGCTCCAGCGCACTAATGGCGTTGCGAGACAGATGCGCGCGCTCAGCTAGTTCCTCTTGGGTCAGGCCGGCCGCCTTTCGGAGCTGCACCAGGGCGTCGCCAAACGCGTCGCCGTACCGGTCGGTCCCCATGACTTGCCTCCAGGCGCCTTGCGCTTGGTCAGTCTCAGGTTAGCGTGTAGAACGACCGCGTGACGGTTGGTCACGCTGCTCTTGATTATAGCATGGCCTGAGGCAGCCGTCGCGGCTCTCGGATGGGTTCGAATCGTGTTCGCGAATGTGTTCGCCGCTGTGTGCATTGTAACTGGGCGGCGCGCGCAGTCGCTGGCATAGTTAGACCAGCGCTTCGCACACGGGCCACCGGCCCGATACCAGTTGCGGTAACGGTGCGAAGTCGCCGTCGAAGGATAGGCGTGGCACGCCTACTCGCAAGAGAATACAGGAGTAAGACATGAATCGAACCGTCTTAGATCGACAGCTCGCCGAGTTGAAAGTAGCCGTAACCGGACTGGGTCGCCAGGTTGAGAGCGCCCTCGATCAAAGTGTGGAGACACTCGAGGTCGGGGTCCGTGCCACCGCGTTGGCAATATGCGGATCCGACCAACTGCGCCGAGAGCGACAGCGCATAGACAGACTGGCTGCACTACTGATTACGCTCCATCAGCCGGCGCTCCGCGACCTGCGCGCCACACTCGGCGCGATCTCCGCCGCGGGCGAGCTGGAGCAGATCGGCAATCTCGCCTGGAAAGTAACCGCTCGGGCGGCCGATGATATGGAGCCGGAGTCGAGGTCGGAGCCGTTGCCCCGAGCGCTGCTTGCTCTGGCCCGCGTGGCGTACCGCCAGGTGCAGGCAGCGCTGGCCGCCTATGAGACGTCCAGCGTGCCCGCGGCGGTAACCGTCTGGAAAGGGGATGTCGACGTGGATTACCTCTATGCGACCTTTGTTTCCAGCTGCAAGAGCGCTCTACGCGCACAGCCGGGCGATATAGCCGCCAGTACCACCATGCTGGACATTGCCCATGACCTGGAGCGGATAGCCGACCATGCGGCCAGTATCGGCGAACGCATCGTGTATATCGCGACCGGCGACCCGGACGTCGCCGAGACCGCCGAAGACCATAGCCCGCAGGCAGAGCGGAATGAACCGAAAGCGCAGGCTCCGGCACCGCTTACTCCAGTGCCAGCCCCGACTATGGATATTTCTGCGCTTGGGCCGGTGCTGGCCATAATCCGGCTCAGGAGTATCTTCTTCGATGCCTTTCATTCGATACGAGTCCTCATCACAGGTTCGGATACGTCTCGCGGGATGTCGGCTGTTGTCCGTAAAGGGTAAGAATTTGCAGAATCGCAGAGTAAGGAGCCAACCTTCCTATGAATAGCCTGGAAAAAGAGTGGCGGCCGGCAGACTATCTGCCATTGCCGCCGAGCGTGAGCTGGGTTCAGCGAAGCGTGTCGTCAACTGCACGAGCTCTGCCACAAGGCGTCTGGCAACTGCGTGAGCCGGACGGCGAAACGAGAGCACGTATGACACTGCTTGCTCGTCTCTTGGGACGGCGCCATGAGAATCGGAGGAGCCAGATCCATGACACGGCTGCCGTATCCTGATCCCGACCACGTGTACGGCGCCATGCGGCGGCTGCCTGAGCGCCTCCAAACGACGAGCTTCGGACGTATGCTCTCGTATGCCCCCTCCGCGGTGGAGTCGTACTACCGCTACTCGGCGGTCTTGCTGGACCAGCTTGAGCTGGCGCCACGAGTGCGGCAGCTTGCTATCCTTCGAGTGGCGTATCTTACCGAGGCATGGTATGTCTGGTCACAGCAGGTCGCTCTGGCTCGAATGTTCGGCGTCAGGGATGAAGAGATCTTAGCCGTGCAGGCACGCGACATTCCCGAAGACATATTAACCGGTGCCGAGCTGCTGGCGCTTGCTTTTACAACTGAGGTCCTACGTACGACCCATGTCTCGGACACGCTCTTCGAGGTCATGCGCACACGATTCTCGGAGAGAGAGATTGTTGAGCTGCTCCTCGTCATCGGCTGGTATTGGGCGGCCGGACGTCTCACTACCACCCTCGAGCTTGAGCCGGAGCCGGCGCTCGGAGTGCGAACGCAAGAGCTTCTCAATGCCGCCAGATCGTCCCACTAAGGCCATTCCCGGCATCCCAAAAACAAAACCAAGTCACACAAGGAGTCTCAAAGGAGCACAGTACTATGGCTATATCATCCACAGACGTCGTTACTGAGCGTCTGCTCCAGGCAACTACCACGCCGATGTGCACCAGGATTGAGCCTGGTGAATTACTTCGCCTACATCTGCATGCGCAGACCATCCACGTGGTCTCCGGGTGTGCCTGGATTACCTGGGAAGGTGAAGACGTTCTCCTGATGACTGGTCAGGAGAAGGAGTTTGGATCGAGTAAGTATCCCGCGCTCATTTCCGCTGAGCAGCATAGCCCGCTGCAGATTGAGATAGTGCCGAGTGTTCCAGGACGCCCTTGTGCGGATGTAGAGAGGGCGGTGCGTACCTCATTCGACCTGCCTCTCCCAGCTATGAGCGAGCCCGCGTAGGGGAGCAGATCAGGTCGGGACGCCAGCCGTGCGTATCGAGGCGGCTTCGCACCGCGGTGCCGGCACGTTCCCCTGCTGTCAGACGCCGCCGGCGCAAGTCCACGGCAGCGTTGCAAGCCCGCATGGGACAGATCGGGCAGGCGCGATCTCTCCTCGGCGCCAGCCGGGCACGGCCAGTTCGTCTGATTCTGCGTAAACACGGTTTTCTGGCTCTGGTAGTGCCGGGAACTGAGGCGGTGGTAAGCGCTCGTCTTGGTGAACATCCCTACGTGCGGGATGTTGCCTACCTCGAGTACAATGCCTGTGGCGAGTCCATCATGCCCCGCTGAACTGCAGAGCTACTCACCGTGGTCCTGGTTTTCGGCCTGGCGGCAGTCCGGCTCCAATAGGGTATCGCCCTCGCTGCCCTATGGGGTTTGGAGAAGGCAGGACGAGATCTTCAGGCGACCAGTGAGGGTTACGTCTGATGAAAGGCGGACTTGATGCAGCCGGTACTCATTCCACCTTCAGCCGGCGCTGCGGCGCTTCAGACGCACCAACCGCACAGGCATCCTCTACTGCGGATCTTGTGGGTGGCGCTAAGCCTTTTCACGCTGGGAATCTTCATTGCCAGTATACCGGACTACTATTTCTACTTGCGCTCTAAATGCGGGGCTCCATCAGCATGTGCGACCGGGCAGTTAAGTGCCTTTCAGGCTCATGAGCTGGGCAGGCTGGGTATTTCGCTTACTGGATACGCGACGGCTTTCGTGGCGCTGGCGGTTGTCTCTGGGGCGTTCTGGTGCGCAGTCGCCGCCGTACTCTTCTTTCGCGGACCCAATAACCTGATGACCCTGTTTGCCGCGTTTACGCTGGTAATCTTTGGGCTGGCTCGATTTCCTGACGCTCCTACCGCGCTCGCCACTGCCGATCCTGCCTGGTGGTTGCCGGTGGCTGTCATGCGTTTTCTTGGGTCGGCATGCTTGAGTTATTTCTGCTACCTATTTCCTGACGGTAAGTTCATTCCTAAGTGGACCGCTCTGGCAGGGTTTCTGTGGCTCATCCCCCAGGTGCCCGAATTCTTCCAGCCGGCTTCGCCGCTGAATCCAAACTTGTATCCTCCCTGGCTCCAGGCACTGGGTTTCCTGGGTTTCGTGGCTTCGGTGGTGGTCGCTCAGACCTACCGTTACTGGTACGTTTCCAGTCCGCAGGAGCGGCAGCAGACCAAGTGGGTCATCTGGGGCGTTGGCGTCGCGCTTACCGGCTTTCTCGCGCTCACATTCGTATTGCCGGTATTTCTGCCCAGTAATATCGAGTCCGCCGTTAGCGGTCCATACGTTGAGGGTGCCGCTTATGGAGTGATGCTGTTGGTACCTCTGTCTCTTGGGGTAGCCATTGTCCGGCACCGGCTCTATGATATCGATCTGCTCATTAACCGCACTCTCGTCTACGGCTCGCTCTCCGGCGCACTCGCTCTTATTTACTTTGCTGGAATAGTCCTTCTGCAGTCGGTAGTCCAAGCGATCGACCATACCGCGCGGGAGTCTCCCCTAGTCATTGTCGCCTCTACCCTGCTGATTGCTGCCCTCTTTCAGCCACTCCGCCAGCAAATTCAAACCGTCATCGATCGTCGTTTCTATCGAAGAAAGTACGATGCCGCCAAGGTATTGGAGGACTTTGCCGCCGGCCTGCAAAACGAGGTAGACCTGGCAGCCGTCACCTACCAGCTGACTCAGGTGGTAGAAGAGACCATGCATCCGGTCCAGGTCTCGCTCTGGCTACGCCAGCCGATGCAGCCGGAGCAACCACCACCGCCAGCGGAGTGATTGCGTTTGGTCGTACGGGTCACACTTATCCGGCAAATTATGCCTGATGCGTCACGCCCGGATATCCTAACTCTCGCCACTGCTGATCCTGTTGCGCAACCTGTGGGAGAGCCAGCTATGTTAGACCCTCGTTAGGCCTTCTTCAGGTAGAAGGTCATGACGCTGTTGGTCTCGACCATCTCCAGCAACTGGTTGCCGGTTTTCTCGGCCCAGGCAGCTACATCTTTCTTGGCTCCGGGATCGGTCGCGAGTAAAGCCATGACCTGGCCTGGTGCGAGGTCCTTAAAAGCTTTGGCAAGCGTCACAATGGGCATTGGGCACACCTGGCCCTTGGCATCAACTACTTTGTCAACCGGAATTGTCGTAGCCATAGTAACTGGTTCTTTCTGAACTTTAGTCTTGTTGGCTGGTTCTATCTGCGGGGTAAGGCAACACTACCAGCTTTCTTAGATGAACAGGGTAACGTGCGCCTCATTGGCAATGTTGATAAAGGTCGCTGCGCCACCAACCTCCACGCCGTCGATCAGTTCTTCTGCCTTGATTCTCATCACGTCGAGGGTCATCTGGCAAGCAATGAACTTGACTCCGAGGTCGAGACACTCCTGCAGCAGATCTTCGATAGGAGCGACCTGGTGCTTGGCAAAGAACTGGGTTTTCACTATCCAGGACGCTATAGAGGTCATACCGGGCAGCATGCCGATGATAGTGGGCATTGGCACCGGCATGGCGGGATTGGCAATCGGCGCGACTTTGAGGTGCCTGGCTCCCCCCTTCTTGAGCATATTCAGGCCGTAGAAGGTGCAGAACACGGTAACGTCCTCCCCCATAGCTGCCGCCGCCGAGGCCAGGATCAGCGGCGGATAGGCCATGTCAAGGGTGCCTTTAGAGATGATAATCGCGACTTTGCTCTAAGACTCTTTCTCGATTCGTCTGGTTGCGCATCTCGTGGGGAGCGCCAGATAACGCCCTACGCCAACTGGCACCAACCACCTTTGGCCAGAGGGTGGCAACCTAACGGCAACTCCCAGAATTCCGGGTCGTACTGTGGAGTGCAGGTCAGAACTAACATGCTTTTGCGGAAATCGAAACTGCCACAATAGTCATCCGAAAGGTATTGTTCGGGCCTATGACGTCGAACCAAAGGATTGTGCCGCTATTTGACGTGCGTACAACGTAAGAGGCAAGCCCTTGAACCGTCAACTCAACAGGAGTTCCCGCAGTCACAGTGCCGCTGGCGGCACTGAAATCGATGGTGTTAGGTCCAGGTGTGAAGTTACCGCTGCCGATCGACCAGCTGAGCGTGCCACTGCCCGTATTGCTCAGCTGCACCTGCGTGGAAACGGTAGCTGAAACGCAAGTGTTGGTCAAACTAAGCTCGGTAGGATTAACTGCCAGTTTCGGTGGAGGCAGCGTCACTGTAGGCTTGGGGCTGCACCCGCTGCCACAACTACCACCAGAGGGAGCACTGAGCGGATTGGGGGTGCTGGTCGGCGAGTGTGAGCTGGCACTGGGTGCCGAGCCGCAGGCGCCCAGTGCCAAACACAGGCACACCACCAGCGCGGTTCCCCCTATCAGGAGACGTAGGTGCGAGGCAACACGTAGAGATGAGGACATGGCCTTCTCCTTTGGGAGGGGTGAGCCCCAGGAACGTTATCAGGACGCTCTACTAGGATCAAGAGTCACCGTAGCATGCGGTGCGTGATGAGAGCGTTACCCAGATCGTTACGGAAGGAGTCCAGCAGACTAATCTTCGTTCGTTCACCCAAAACAGACGCTGACGCACCTGGTGGCACCCTCATGGCCGTGACCCATCAGGCGCGCCTAGCGGCCATCGAACACTCCATCCTCAAGCCGAGCAGTAACGGCATCAGCCCAGGGATCACGTGCGCTCGGTGGCTGCCCGTGCTCCAGCGTGCCTGGACTTCGTTGTTATAAAACCGGCGTGGGAAAACCCCCCGTCTTTCAAGCGAGGGATGAGAGCGCCGTTCCGTGTTTGGGGCGTGTGGGTAGGGGGAGCATGTTGACAACGTACGTTTGTTCGACTATAACAGACTACATGAGCGATGAGTATATTCATGAACAGCATAGTGTTCACCACATCTTCTACCCTCTCATCTTTTGCCCGATGCGACGGCGCACGGTGCTGGTAGGGCCAGTACGTGACCGCTTAGAACAGATCACCCAGGAGGTGGCAGACGACAACGGATGGGAGATTGTCGAGCTGGCCATCGAACCAGATCACCTCCATCTGTTCGTCCAGTCGAATCCCTACACGCTCCCTACGGACATTCCTCGTCTGATAAAGGGCCGCTCTTCCCACCTGATGCGGGAGGAATCTCCTCATCGCAGGCGTATGCCGTCGCTGTGGACACACTCCACGTTCTCTAGCACGGCAGATTTTGTCAGTCAGGACACGATACCGCATATATTGCATACATTGAGGGGCAGCGTTGAACCCGATGCTCATTTTTGAGTACAAGCTGCATGGGACCAAAGAGCAGTACGCCGCTATCGATGAAGCGATACGGATTGTACAATTTGTCCGGAATAAAGTCGTGCGCCTTTGGATGGACACCCGCGGCATCACTGGCTATGATCTCAACAGGGCGTGTGCGCACCTGGCAAACGACTATCCGTTTGCCTCCCCCCTCAATTCGCAGGCACGGCAAGCGGCTGCTGAGCGTGCGTGGGCCGCTATCACCCGCTTCTATGACAATTGCAAGAACCGCAAGCCCGGCAAGAAGGGCTATCCTCGTTTCCAGCACGATAACCGCAGTGTCGAGTACAAACAAACCGGCTGGAAGGTGGAACCGGATGGCAAGCACATTACCCTCACCGATGGCTGTGGGATAGGCAGGCTTCGGCTCGTTGGCAGCAAGAACCAACGGATTGCAGAATTTCCCACACAGCAGATCAAACGGGTACGGCTCGTGAGGCGTGCCGATGGGTACTATGCGCAATTTGCCCTAGCTGCTGACCGACAGATTGAGCACATCCCTACCGGCAAGCAGACTGGTATCGACATGGGCTTGAAGGAGTTCCTGACCGATAGCGATGGCCATACCGTAGCCAACCCTCGTCATCTCCGCAAAGCCGAGAAGCGATTGAAGCGATGGCACCGTCGCCTCTCTCGCAAACAGAAGAGATCATCTAATCGCAAAAAGGCCAGAAAGCAACTGGCTACGGCCTATCTCAAAGTGCAACGGCAGCGTGAAGACTTTGCTCGCAAGACAGCAAGCACGCTTGTGACATCTAGCGATTTCATTGCCTATGAACACTTGCAGATACGCAACCTCGTCAAGAACCGGAAGCTGGCAAAGAGCATCAGTGATGTGTCCTGGGGCCGCTTTCTGTGGTGGCTCACCTACTACGGGCAGGTCCATACCATCCCGGTCATAGCCGTTGAGCCGGCGTTCACGAGTCAGGATTGCAGCGCCTGTGGAAAACGGGTGAAGAAATCGCTCAGTGTGAGAACCCACATCTGTTCTGGTTGTGGGCTGATTCTTGACCGAGACCACAATGCAGCCATCAACATTCTCGCACGAGCACGAGACCGTACCGGTGGGCAATCGGAAACGGGCGGGCAACCGCAAAACGCTTCTGGACAGATCGTCTCTACTCGTTCGAGGATGCCTCGGGCGAGCAAGCGAGCTGGTTGAAGGAAGAACCTCCTGCTTTCTAAGCAGGGGAGTGTCAGCTTCTGGTACGACGGGATGGTTGAAGCTGGAGAGAGATACAGCCAGATGGGGGCAGCTACTCACTGCCGGGCCAGGATTTGCCGCTTGCCAGCATAGTGAGTAGCTGGTCTCACTCTGGATGCAGAGCACGCTCTAACTCCGCCGCCAGTGCAGCGCCCGCTCCTTCGCCGGCTACACCACTCGCCCGCAGGTAGGCAAGGATCCGCTCCGCCAGATCCAGACGCAGCACCACGTCGCGCTCGTAATAGGGAACGAGTGGATCCAGATTATTTGGAACGAGCGGATCCGCCTTATAGGGAACGAGTGGATCCATGTTGGTTTTGTAATCGCACCTGCCGCTCTGGAAGTGGTACACGAAGTCCGCACCGTCGTCGGTGAGCACCTGCACGTGTGATCCCGCGCGGACAAAGGGGGCGAGCGTGTAAAAGAGCGGGTGCAGGTACGATTCGGTACTGGTGTCCCGGGAGCCGAACTTCGTCAGCTGCATGTCGACGATGTTGCCATCCGGGTCGAAGAGTAACTCCCATCCGAGCGCATCAAAGATACGCCGGATCGCCTCAGCCGGCTCCTGTCCCTCGGATGCCGCCAGCGCCTTCTCTCCCCACGAGAACACTCCATAGGCCTCGTCGGCTGTGGGTGCCGCCGCTCGCAGCTCCGCCACCGCCGGCGGCAGATCCGGTGCGGCAATGAAGAACTCGATGTCGCCGGCGAACAACTCGGACATGTTATGCCTCCCTAGACATCCATCCCCTGCTTGTAGTGTAGCACCGCTCCATCAGCATTACCGAAAAGTGGCGCGGAGGGCCCCACGGATTCCGGGAGAGTGGTTCAGTGATCAGCCTCACTAGCGGCGTACAGCGCGCCAGTCGTTCCACCAGGACCTGATGCGATCTTCCTGATCATAAGGTAGACGAAGCGACGGCCACCCCGCCTCACCGGTCCCTCCGGCGCCGCTTTGTGTACTGCCCATGAGGAACGACGCGCTAACACCGAAGAGCGCCTGGGTGACTGGGACGCGCTTGTAGATGGGCACAATCGAGCGGCGTACCTACAGTCAGCTCAGCACGTTATTGGGCGCCGATTATTCCCTTTGAGATCGTCCATGTGGTAGCCGAGCGCGGAACCACGAGCGCCTTTGCTACTAACGGTACCGGCTGAGGCACCAAACACCGGCTAAAATTCGGTACGCCGATTCTTGGCCATCTCGGTGCGCCGGTTCATGCCGGCGCGCGCGTTCAACTGATCGGTCGCGGCTGGCGAGCGCAGCAGTGCAGCGAGCCCAAGTACAAGCAGGACGACGCCAATGATGACGAGGACGTCGGCGGTAAGGTGGCCACTACCTCCAACGCCGCTCAATCGACCAAACCACCCGGTGGGGAGCACCCCAACCACGACAACAACTATTCCTAAGACAATGCTGATGAGACCGAGCCCCCGATTCATTTTAGGCCTCCCTCACTTCTGCGAGCGAGCGGCGCAGCCGCGGTGCTGCTCAGTCACTCCCCATGAGAGTGGGCTACCTGGGCAGCTGCCATAAGGCAGGAATGCCGCCTCCTACCTGCTGATGTCCGCTAGTATAACATACGGGAAAGGTCTAAGTCCCATATTTGTCACCTCCGGATCAGAGCTCGGAATATTCCGAGTTCACGATATACTGTGCAGTACAGCGAACAAACGTCAATTGCTCGCATCCACAAGGAGGTTGTGACAGCTAAGCAGCGTTCTCCGTGCCAACATGACAAATGTCGGATTAGGGACGGCAGGGCCGGACCTCGGCAGCGATCCACTGTGTATGAGCTTGGCGATACATACCAGGCCGCGTTCCCGATCCCGGGCATGGACCCGCAGTCGATCCAGGTGACGTCGCTCAGGAACACCATCACCGTGGTACGCGGACTGCAACTGCCCTCTCGAGGGCGCCAACGCTGTCTAGGAGGAGTTCCGCTCGACGCAGTTTAGGCGCCGCCAGTGGAGGTCGACCCGGCATGCTGACCGAGCGCACGGTTGTGCGGGATGGGCAGGTGCGGCGCATGCGGTTCTTTGTCCGTATGTTCACGTTCACTGAGCTGCGCGACTGGCTGCTTGCATCTGGCTTCTCGGGGGTCGAGGGCTTCGACGAGCAGGGTGCCCCGCTTGCGCTCGAGAGCCGGCGCATGCTGGTCATGGCCACGAAGTAACACCGAGAAGACCGTGCCTGCAGGCTGCTGCGCTGGTGGCAGTGTGAAGGGTAGGCGGGGCGGGCGGGTCAGCGTCGAAGCGGTTTGAGGTGCCCTGTCCCTACTGCCCATGCTGGCAACTACAGGCGCGGTGCTCTCTGCGTTGCGGTCTACCTTGGGCAGGCAGCCGTTTGAAGTCGCAGGTGCCGACGAGCAATCGCACAGATGCGCTTGTTGAATGGTGTCAGCAGACTTCAGAACAAAGTTTGCTGCTCACCTGGAGGTGAGGCCAGCTTTTTCTGCTGTTTCTTGGCCTTGCGGCGCTCTGCTTCGACCAGGCTCCGGATGTTTTCGGCGCGTGGCAAGTCTTCGGGCTTTTGCTGATGAATCTCTTCGATGGCTTTGCGGACGCTCGCTCCGACGTCATGGTGAGTTGCGATGGCGATCGTCTCGTTGTTCACCCTGTCTCGTACCAACTTCTCGTCGGTTGCCGTAATACGAAACAAGTTGGCGGCCAGGGCCTCCGGCCCCATGATATCAAGAATGGCGACACCCGGCGGAACATTCCAAAATTCCGACAACTGGTTTTCGGTCATGTGGTATAGACCAAGTTACGTGGAATAAACTCGTCCGTTGGAAATGTAGATGCAGACAAGCAGCTCGTCCAACGGAGTTGCCCAATCGGTCCCCGTGTGTACCCGCTGCTGGACGTGATGTGTTCTCTCGGAGCGCTTGCCCGTCCAACGTCTGCCGCAGCCCGAACCGCGTCCCCGACTCCCGGTGCGGGATATACACTCGCAGACCATACCACGTCAAGGCCGCGCTGGGAGCTGGGAAGAGCGGAGGGGGCGCGCTCGTCTTGGCCTTGACAGGTATGGTAGGCTTGCGATTCCGCACGGGAGGCAACCTATGCCTTGCCATCGCATCTTTCCAGCACTCGTGGCACAGCACGCAAGGAGGCTGTCGATTTGCTCTTGGTAGGTGTTCGTATATGGCAGAAATTCATTGGGAACGGTATCCATACGTCGCGCAAAGCGGACTCGCCCGTACCTGGCTACAGATACAATCCAACTTAGGATTGGCTCCAAACACCATTGAAGCCTACGGGCGTGCGTTGAATGAATATCTTGCGCTTTGTCGCCGCTCCAGTATTATGCCAGAGGCAGCCACGCAAGAGCACATTTCGTGGTACGTGCAGGACCTCATGTCCCGTCCAAGCCCGCGCGGAGTGAATATCTCTGTTCTTGACTCAGGTGTTGGGCTTGCCAACGCCACCATGCAACAGCGGCTGACTGCCATCCGCCTGTGGTACGACTACCTCGTAGAGGAAGGCATACGGGAAGCCAATCCTGTTGGTAGGGGTCGCTATACGCCAGGAAAGCTCGTCTACGGCAAGCAGGAGCGGGGCATCATCCCTAGGGTGCGGAAACTCCCCTGGATTCCTAACGAGGAGCAATGGAATTCCATCATTTCTGCCGCGCGTGCCGAACCCGCTCGAAACCGTGTTATGCTGGCACTTGCCTACGACGCTGCCCTGCGTCGAGAAGAACTCTGCTCGCTGCTTACCAGTGACATCGACCCAGCACAGCGCTTCCTCACCATTCGCGCAGAAACGACAAAGAACAGGCGCGCTCGTGTCGTCCCCTATTCTGAGGCGACTACCCAGCTGTACGTCAGGTACCTGCAGGAGCGACGTGAGTTGAGCCAGGCACGTGGCCCACTGTTCCTGTCGGACTCCAATCGAAATCGTGCACAGCCTATTACTATCTGGACCTGGTCGAAGGTGATTAAAGGAATTGCCAAGCGGTCAGGGATCATCCAACTCAGTACCCATACATTCCGGCACCTTCGCCTCACCGACTTGGCACGTAGCGGCTGGGATATTCATGAGATTGCAACGTTTGCCGGACATTCCAGCGTGGAATCAACGCTTCAATACATCCATCTGAGCGGACGTGAACTGGCGCGTAAGTTGGAGCAGGGCATGCAATCGGTTCATGCTTGGCGGGTGAAGATGCTCGTAGAGGAGTTGCAATGACGAGTTTAGTGCAAGTACCCCCCAACATATCCACTGCCCCGCCCGTGTGGACATGGCCGGTGAATCTCGCAACATACGACCGTAGTGAACTCCTCAGTGAAGACGAGCGTGTAGCCCTCGCTCAGCTCACTGCGACTCGCAAGGTCTCGGGGCGGTGGGAAACCAAGTTCGGACCAGCTTTGTCCCGTCTGTTACGCCCCTTAGATGATGTACTCGCCATTACCGGTGGCAGTAAAGTGCAGCGTAATGGGTCGATTATTCTCCTTCTACGTGAGATGCATCGGTTGCAGCGCTCATTTTTGGCTTGGTCAGCTCAGGAATGGATTGGCCTTTTACATCCTAACGCGGCAGAGTTCGCTGAACACAACAACGGGGTTACCAGCTACCGACCACATCTTCTGGCAATAAGCTACATACTCGGCAACCTGAATACTTTTGCCGCCATTGGTCATTTTAGCCAGGCTTGGTTGGCTACGCGCGTCTTTGGGCAAGATATTGTGGAGCCGTTGGCGGAGCGTGTTGGCAGTGAAATGGTCAGCATGGGTTTTGGGGCGAAAATGGTCGAGATCCATCTCCACAACCTGCTGTACGAAGTGCTGCTGATGAATCGGAGCCCTAGGCTCGAGGATCTTACCTTCGCCAAGCTCACTGAAATACGGCCACATCTGACTTCTGCCCACCTCAAGAGTTATGTTGTTTCATTTACCCAGGCCCTGGTGAGTCTGGGCTACCTTGACAGAGCTATTACGGTAAGCCACCAAAGGGGAAATCTCGATGCATTGTCTGGCGTACCCCAGGAATGGCTTAACTACTGTGAGCGGTGGCGAAAGACCTCAACACTGAGCAAGAGCAGCCACAAAGTCTACTACTGGTCTCTGGTCAAAGTTGGACGGTGGCTTGCTCAGTATCATCCTGAGATCACGTCTCCAGCGCAGTGGACTCGTGAGGTCGCCGCAGACTATGTCGCCGCGGTTATGACCTGGAGCATTGGAGACTGGACGCATCGGCCGGAGAGCCTCAGCCAGCCAGGCGAGGTACCTCTTTCTGCCAAGACCAAGGTGCAACAACTCAAAGCTATGTCAACGTTCATACGAGATTGTCAGGAGTGGAATTGGATACCTCGGCGCCTCGATGCTCGTCGATCCTTCACAACTCCACGCTCCCTTCAATCTCTTCTTGGTCCCAATCCACGCGCGATCGACGACGAAGTATGGGCTAAGCTCATGTGGGCCGGCCTCAATCTCGCGGAGGCGGATATGCCAAAATCCGGCAACCCGCGTGTCTCCCAGCGTCACAACTACCCTTTCGAGCTTGTGCGGGCATGTACACTTGTTTGGATATTCACGGGACTGCGTGCAGACGAGATCTGCCGTCTGAACGTAGGCTGTATCAGATGGCAAACTGAGGATATGCTCGTGACCGGAACTGACCAGGTCCTCGCCAAAAACTCCGTGTGTTGGCTGAGTGTGCCCGTCAATAAAACTGCACCAGCGTTTACGAAACCGGTGGACCGCATGGTGGGAGAAGCAATCGATGCGTGGGAGCGCATTCGGCCTCGTTGTGGCAAAGAAATCGACCGCAAGTCTGGGGAGCTGGTAGAATACTTATTCAGTTTCAAAGGCCGGCGGATCTCAATGGACTATCTTAATCACACCGTCATACCCATGCTTTGCGCGAAAGCCGGCCTTGCCCAGGCAGACTCGCTCGGTGCCATAACGAGTCACCGGGCACGATCAACCATTGCTACACAGTTATTCAACGCGAAAGAGCCCATGTCACTGTTCGAGCTACAGGAGTGGTTAGGGCATCGCTACGCCTCGTCGACACAGCACTATGCCAAGGTGAAACTGACGAAATTGGCCAAATCATTTACGCAGGCAGGATACTTTGAGCGCAATATTCGCGTCATTGAAGTCCTGCTTGACCAAGATGCCGTCTTGAATGGAGCGGCAGCAGCCGGCGAACCATGGAGATTCTATGATCTGGGGCATGGGTACTGTTGGTATGACTTCTTTGACCAATGCCCGCACCGTATGGCCTGCGCCAAATGTGCGTTCTACATCCCAAAAGAATCTACTAAGGCCCAGCTTCTCGAAGGAAAAGCACACTTACAGCGCTTGTTACAAGAAATCCCACTTACAGAGGATGAGCGGGCTGCTGTCGAGGACGGCATTGGGGCATTAGAGAAGCTGGCCACACAGTTGGCCGATGTGCCCACACCTGGCGGGCCAACTCCACGCCAAATACAAGAAATGTCTGGCCACAGGAGCTTTATTGCGCTGCAAGCGATTCAGAGGAGAAGGTAGGGAAAATTGCATACTCACAGAGGTCAACCCCAATTCCACATAAACCATGGTAACCGGCGTCGTGAAAGAGGGGCATATTCGCGGGTTGTACACCGGACGTCAAGGCGGTCGAAGAGAGTCGTTTGTTGCCTTCGGTCACTTTTAACCGTAATTGGAGGCGACGGTCCTGCTCAGCGCGCAGTCGGGTCAGATCATCGACGACTGCGCCTGCGAATGCGAAATATTGTTGCGCGGCGGCAATTTGTGGTTTTCGGGGGTCCCCATTTTGAGCTACTACATAGCAGGCGTGCTTTGTGAGAAAATAGTCCTCAATGCTTCGCTCGGCACCAGATCCGATTTTGACCATTTTTACGACGCCGTAAAAATGGTCCGAAACAACCAACCCTGCCTCCTGACAGGAGGTCATAGCCTTGGCCAGAACGCGCTGAAAATTATGCCAGGAGTTCGCGCTATACCCCAGTAACTCCATGAGATCTCGCGCACTCCAGTACTCATCTCCAACGACATTGATGTGTTTGATGGAATCAAAGTCTGGCGAAGTGTTCACTGCTCCCTCCATACGGTGAAGTAGTGCGGATAACAGCGGGCGCTGGTGTTGTGGGTAAATGGGTGCTTGGTATTTCACAAACAGATGTTCTGCTAAAGTATACCATGGATCAACATCGTTTCAGCGCAACTGGTGCGAAGAGCGCCCGATACAGTCACGGCTGCTGGTCGCGGTCTTCGGCTCGCCGGCGCCGGGCTTCAACCCGAAAATCACGAGCCAGCGAGCGAGCCGCGATCCAGACCACGAGCGCGAAGACCAGACCGGCGATGGCCGCAAGCGTCTGGTTGAAGCCGATGGCTTTAGCTCCATAGTAGCAAGCGATGCCGGAAATCGCCGAGAAGAACGTAATGCCGGTGCGCAGCAGCATCTCCGACTGCATTTCACGGTACATATTGTTTGGCGGCGTGGTTCGCGGCGTGTTCTGGTTGGTAGGGGATCCGGGGGGCTCCGGCGCTGACTCTGGCATCGGCTAGTCCTTCTGGGTTGGCGGCTGGTCCGTATCGCCGCTTTCGGCGCTTGCCGGTTCGCCTCCATAGGCGACGAGCAATTTGTCGACCAGTCCGGCCATCTGAAACCAAATATAATGCTGATATCCAAGCATAGCTGCCTGGCGCTCGTCGTACGCGCGCGAGCTAGCGTTGCGCGTCGCGTTCTCTAGGAAACGCTGCGCCAGTTCGTAGGTATGCTGTCCCCGTTCAGTCAGGTAGTTCGAGAGCTGGTTCAGGTCGCCAAGCAGCGCCTCGAGCTTAGCTTCCGCGTCCGTGGTCGTTTCGCCTTTGTCTGCCATAGATATTCTGGTCACACGCTTTCCTCTAGCGGAATTACACGCTAGCTTGCCAAGGCTCCAGATCCCGCTTGCTCCTAGGGGCCGTGGCGATTTAGCTGGTGGCATTCTAAGAGATTCTACTCTAAACCGCAAGCATCGCGCACCTGCGCCAGTGTGTATACTATAGCCGCAACTCTGCGCGCCGGACGTGGGGATCCGCTCCATTGGCCTTGTGACCGCGCTCGCGCTTGCCGGTGGCTGGGGACTGTAATGATTGACAATAGTTGATACATCTAGCAAGTGGGGACAGATAGATTGTGAAGACGCGCATACTGTACGTGGTTGACACGCTCATGGCTGGGGGGATCGAGTCTCAGCTGGTAGATCTACTGCTCCGGCTGGATTCTGCGCGCTTCGAGCCGCATGTGCTCTGCCTCTACGGCCAGCGGACCAGCCGCGCACCCCACTTTGCAACTCATCTGAAGGAAGCGGGCATTCCGTTCGAGGTGCTGGATATAGGCTGGGGAGCCCGAGACAAGATTGGAGCGGCCCGGCAGATCGCCCTGACCGCGCGCAGGCTCCGACCAGATCTGATTCAGCTCGAGAGCTATCACGCGAATCTCCTGGGCCGCGCGGTTCGTCCACTGCTTGCCTCCACCAAGATGATCGGCACCGTACGCGGCCTCGAAACCGCCAGGCAGCTCAGGTATCAGCGCCTGGGACAGTGGGCCTGCACACGTATCGTCGTCAGCGCTCCCCAGCTGGCAACAATGATTGAGGAGCAGGCAGGCGTACCCAAATCCAAGGTGGTGGTTATCCCTAATGCCATAGATCCGCGAAGATTCGCCGACCCGCCAGCTCGCGCGCAGGAACTGCGACGGCAACTCGCCCCGAATGGGGAGCGGGTGCTGCTCAGCGTAGGTCGCATATCGAGGCAGAAACGCATGCACCTTATCCCGGAGGCGCTTGGTCTCCTCAAGCGCGAGGGACGCCTGCCTCCCGATGTGCGTGTCTGCATACTTGGTCAGGTCGAGCATGAGGAGCTACAGCAGCAGCTGGAGCAGGCCACACAGGCGGCCGGACTGGAGAACGTGATCATCCAGCGGCCGCCGACGTCAACTCCTGAGGAGTATTACCACGCCAGCGATGCGACCATACTCTACACGATACGTGAAGGCATATCGATCGCCATGCTGGAATCGCTGGCCTCGGGCCGGCCGGTCATCATCTCTGAAGAGGCCAACGTCGCCGAAGTTATCGAGGATGAGCGCACTGGCTGGGTAGTGCCTACCCATGACCTGGCCGGCTTTGCCGAGACGCTGGCGAAGGTGCTTACACTTCCGGCCACGAAGCTACGTCAGATGGGGCCGGCGTGCGTCGAACGTAGCCGGGCCTACTCTATCGACGCGCTGGCCGCGCGATACACACAGCTCTACAGTTCGCTGGTGACTCCGCACTGACATCTCTTAGACCATGCTCGGCTCATGCTAGGGACGCCCCACCATCCCCTTGGCCAGGCTTTTTCGCCGGCGGCGTCACTTCGATGTGTAGCGCGTCATTGAACCTGTTGAAATAATTGAATAGCCCGATGACCGCGGCGATCTCGATAACCTGCCCCTCGTCGAAATGCTCCTGTAGGTCTATCCAGATATCCTCTGAGACGCCGTGCGCGTCGGTAGTCATCCGTTCGGCGAAGGCCAGCGCCGCCAGCTCGGCCGGTGTGAAAAGGTTTCCATGCTGGTCAATGTGATACATGGCATCCAGTAATGCCTCAGACGCTCCCAGCTGCTTTGCCAAAGCAGTATGAGAGGCCTTTCAGTAGTTGCAATCATTGATCTGGGAGACCCGCACCGCCAGCATCTCTTTCAGCTTGGTGTCTACCGTCCCCGTATTGAAGATGGCTGCCATATGCGCGGCGGCGGTAACCGCTATCTCGGGGCGCAGCGCCATGGTGCGGAACATATTGGGAACGTTGCCACGCTGCATTTTGAAGCGCTCGAACATAGCCTGCGCTTCCGGCGTGCCTTCGTCAGGATCGAGTGGACGAATACGGGGCATATACATTCTCCGTTGCTATGGGGCAGCGGCCATTTTCACCGGCTAGCGCTACCCGAGAATATCCTACCACAGCTCCAACTGGGCCGGCTCGCGGGCGCGAACTTCCTGCGCGTCGGGCAGTCAGCGGCACCCCATCGTGTTACCGGTAGTCGACTTCCTGGCTCTCGAGCGCGCGGCTGAGCTCACCATGCCAAGGTCAAATTGCTACGTGCATTGGTCCCTCGCATATTGACAGATCGTATGTCTGTCTGTATGCTGGCGAGGCCGTGTGGCAGATCTCACGGAAGTGGTTTGGGGGATTAGTAATGTCGAGACTTGGTAATCGGCAGTCCAGAGAAACTGTGGAGCTCGGTAGTCCGGCGCGAAATCGTCGCGGGGCCGGCCGGGTTATCTTCAATCTGGTGAAGCCGCGTTGGGTCCGCCTGGGACTCGTTTCCGCGTTGCTATTATCGGTAGTGGTAGCCGTAACCCTCTATGTAGGTCCGGCGCTAGCCAGCCATGGAACGGCGCGGACTGCCCGAACGGCACAGGTCGCCACCTTCTATGGTACCAGCGACACCCAGGTGCTAGCCGCGGTTCAGGCGGCTGGGTGGCCGCAGCAAGAAAGCAACTGGTGCGGCGTTGCCACTGTCGCCGCCATTGCGCGGTTTCACGGGCAAGCGGTCTCCCAGCAGGACGTTGCCAATTACTTGAATAGCAGTGCGGCGCTTAGCGAATGGCAGCCACCCTATCCCCCTCCCTCGGCTACCGCTTACTGGGGACCGGCCTTTCAGGCGGATATTTCGGGAGACGACGGTACCGATCCCCGCTCGCTCGCCCAGGGTCTGACTGGACTGGCGGGGACACCGTACCACTATCATCAGCTGGTGGACTTGGGCTCCAACTATCAAGCGACCCTCAACCTGGTGTACGATGTGGTGAGGTCCCAGGAGCCCATTAGCGTGATCGTGTACCATGGTCTCCACTCGGTGCTGGTCAGTGGAGTAACCGCCACGGGTAATCCACTCACTGATCCGGCCAGCGTTACCGGACTTGACGTGTGGGACCCGGGCTACGGCGTATTCGACGGCAATATTCAAGACGCGCAAGAGGTGCTGGTGCCGCTCAGCACCTGGCTGTCCAGTCAGTACTACTGGGGAAGCCCTTATAATGCCAACTACTATGGAACTTTTGCCGGCGATCCCGACCCTTCAGTGGGAACCCCCTATACCTACGACCCCAGCCAGGGCGACTATGGACATCTCTGGAGTGGACATTACGTCTACATCCGGCCCGACGTTGCCGGTGACCCGGCTGCGGGGGTATCGACGGACTGGGCATTCAGCCAGACCGATGCCCTGATCGAAGGCTTCCATGGGGAAGTGCCCTCGGGCTACACCGGGCCTACGACGTCTATACCCATCACCACTATCCTTCCCGACACCAGCATTGACGGGCCGGCTCTCTGGACGCCGTCCTCATACCAGCTAACATCCGGCTCATTTGACCCGGTTAGTGTTCTCGCCTGGACCGGCACGGATGGCGCACACCATCTCAACGTCGAAACTTCCCAGGACGGCATCAACTACCAGAACAAGGTTATCCTGAATGAAACGTCGTTTACCCGTCCCAGTGTGATCGTGGTACCAACCGCCACCAGCAACGTGGTGGTCATCGCCTGGACGGGGACCGATTCCGCTCACCATCTCAACGTCATCTACGATGTCTATGGCTCGCCGCAGAAGGTTATACTGCCGGAGGTGAGTTCATACGCGCCGTCTCTGGCGTACTTCGGCGGTCAAATCTGGATTGCCTGGACCGGCAACGACAGCGGCCAGAGTCTTAATGTCCGTGCCCTGGGTCCTCAGGGACTCGGGCTCGGCGTCAAGACAACGTTGGCGGTGGGTGGAAGTAGCGCTGGGCCCTATCTAACCACCGATCCGAGTAGCAACAACCTGTTGCTCTCCTGGCAGCAGAGGTACGCGCAGCGACTGGACTTTGTAGAATCGTCGGACGGTAGTAACTGGAATGTGGGACTACCCTCGCCCTCGCCACAGACCTCACCCATTACTCCAACTATGATGGCGATCAATCCCGCTCCGGCAGACATGTCACAGTATTACTGGGCCTGGACTGGCACCGATGGTAGCCATTCGCTCAACGTTATGCGGTCCAGTGCGCTCAATAACTGGTCCGTGGGGGTCGATACTCTACCCGAAACCAGTATCAGCGCGCCCGAGCTTGGCTTTGCCGGCCAGCCGCATCTGATTCTGGTGGCGTGGACCGGTACCGATTCTGCCCATCACTTAAATGTTGCGGTCCTTCCAGTCTAGGGATGTGAGCAGGTCTATGGCATCACAACAATGGCCTTGCGTACCTAAGCACTTCGGGCAGCACAAGAGCTGGAATACGAGAGTCGCTCTCGCCACTGCTCTCTTGATCGTGCTGGCGATGCTAGCGGCCTGTAATTCAAGCGCCGCGCACACTAAGGGGGGCTCGACTACCAGCACCGTACCGGCCGGGCAACCAGGCGGTACCACCGCCGTCCTGTCGACCCCCACTACTGTCCCCACTCAATCGCCGACAGCGACTCCCAATCCAGACGTATTCCAGGTGACTTTTGCGGACAGCTACACGGCGACTGCCTGCTCGAATACCACGGTTGTGGGGACAGTGTGCGTCACGACCAGCGGTTCGGGGCAGGAGAATAGCCTCGGTGACCTCTCACTCGCGCGCACGTCGGTCTATACTCCGGGCGCTGCAGGCTCCTGTGATTCGGCGACCACTACTGGAACGATTACGTTGGCGACGAGTGATACGGTTACTTTCACCGGAACCGGCACCTTTTGCCAAGCGACTGAAGTGGCGAACTTCACCTACACTTTTTCCGGAGGGACCGGCGAGTATCTGCATGCCACCGGCACCGGAACCATTTCCGTGCCGCTTCCCACTTCCAGTAGCACCGGAACCGAAGTCTGGAGTGGAACGCTGTTCACCTAGGTCCTTACTCGAGTAGGCCTTCGGTTACACATCGGAAGCGGTAAGCGTTCTAGCTATAGCGGAGTTACTGGGCAGCGAAGCGATCTGAGGTTCATGATGCGCATATTGATGGTGACGCCGTACGTGCCGCTCGCGACCAAGCCTCGTCCCCACCGACTCTTGCGCTACTTGGCGCAGCACCACGAACTACATCTCATTGCTTTTGATATCGCGCCTGATTCAGGTTATCGACAGCGTCCAGATTTTGCGGAACTCCGGCGAGCCTGCGCCAGCGTGACCATGCTCACCTTGCCGCGCCCAGAGAGGTACCGAAATGCCGCGCTCAGCGTCTTTACGCCCCTTCCGGCGCGTGCGGCCTACTACGGAAGGCGCCTCCTTACCGGCGAGGTTCTTCGCCTGGTGGAGAGTAAGGGCATCGATGTTATCCATGTCGATCAGCTGAGGCTGGCCCATCTGTGTGCTACGGTTCCTCTCCCCAAAGTCGTCGACTCCGCCGACTGCGTCTCGGAGTATCTGTGGCAATGCGCCAGGTATGTTCCGGCGCCCCTGAAGGCCGCCTACGCCTTCGAAGCGGCCAAGACGGTGCGCTTCGAGCGCGCCGCCGCCGCCGGCTATGACCGGTGCCTGGTCACTACCCAGCGAGAGAGATCGCTCTTCTCACCTACCAGCTATTTTGACCGGGTGGAGGTCGTACCCAACCTCCTCGATCGCGAGCTCTTCGACCGCCCTCTGCGCAGCGGCGGTAGTGCCTCCTCACCCACCGTAGTCTTTCTGGGCAATTTGAGCTACTTGCCGAATGTAGATGCCGCCCGGCTCCTTCTCAAGCACATTTGGCCGCGTGTGCGTACCGAACTGCCCGAGGCGCGCCTGGTCTTCGCGGGGGCGAGCCCATCATCCAGCCTGCTCCGGGCGGCCCGTGCGGCCGGCGCGGAAGTGACTGGATTCGTGCCTGATCTCAACGATCTCATACAGTCCGCGACGATGGTCGTCTCCCCAGTACGCATCGCCGCCGGTTTCCCCAATAAGGTGGCGGAGGCGCTGGCGCTGGGCAAGCCGGTGGTAAGTAGCTCGGTCGGATGCCGCGGCCTGGAGGGCTCAGAGTCAGTCCTGGAGGTGGCCGACGATCACAGGGCCTTCGCCGAAGCCGTCGTTCGTCTGGCGCGCGATGAGAGTGCACGGTCACGTCTGGCCCGTGCGGCACGGGAGTACGCGCAGGCGTATCTCCATCCCGACCATGCCGAGGCTCAGGTTGATCGTGTCTTCGCCGACGTGGCTCGGCAGAGCTTGGTGAGCAGCTCGGTTGGCGACCGCTAGAGGTGAATTCAGATGCCGGCCAATGAACGCGCTATCACTTCGATCGCAACCATGCCTCCAGCTACCGCGAGTAAACCGGGGGTCGCTTCGGAAACGGCACGCTCCCGGCTGGGCGCGGTATTCGGCGGATCCTCTCAGCTCGGTGCGCTACTTCTCTATGCCGCGGCGATCGGCGGCGTGTACGGGGCAGTGCTGTTCATCCGCTATGGCTTCTCCGACGACTATACCTATCTGTATGCTTCTTTGACCGGCCAGATGAATGCCGCCGTATACCAGGTAGTCGCCGGTGGCCGGCCCCTGTATGCCCTGTTGCTCCAATTGGCAATACCGCAGCTGAGTCACGTGAGCGACCTCTGGGTCTTACGACTGGATAGCCTGCTCGGCATAACGCTCTTCGCCTGGGTGCTGTATCAAACGCTACTGCGTGCGGGCATGAACCAGTTTATTGCCTGGCTGATTCCCTTGTTCATCGCCATGCTGCCTGCCTACCAGGTCTTCGCCGGCTGGGCCATTGCCGCATTCTACCCCTATTCAGCCGTCTTCGCCGGGATGGCGGTGGCCGTAGCCGGCCGGAGTTTCGAGGCCACCGGGGTGAGGCAGTTTGCTCTGGGGTTGGGGGCGCTCGCGCTTCTTCTGGTATCTGTGACAATTTATCAACCCGCCGCCATGGTCTTCTGGCTCTTCGCCGCCGTCATACTCTTTGTGTCTGACCGACCACTACGCGAGACGATCCAGCGCTTCCTCGTGCTTTTGGCGATTATGGCAGTGGCGCTGCTTGTCGACTATGGGCTGAGCAAGACACTGCCGCATCTACTCTATCCGCATCCAGTGGCCTTTCCCCGCACCGCACTTGCCGAGGACGTGACTTCGAAACTGCTCTTCTTCTTGGAGCCGCTGCTCGAGAGCCTCAATCTTTTTCACCTCGTTGACAAGAGCCACCTGGCGCCCTCAGCGGCCATCGCTCTGGTGGTAGGCCTCTTGATCCTGACTGGATTGCCGCTCTATTTCCAGGGGTCTCAGACGTTGCGCCTCCAGAAGACTGTGCTGGCGCTCAGCCTGATACCTCTAGCCTACTTACCCAATCTACTGGTGGCTGAGAACTTCGGCTCGTTTCGTAGCCAGGTGGCGATGTCATCGCTGCTTGCCCTGTACGCTGTGCTCGGGGGCATCGGCTACGCACGCCATTGGCCGGCGCTGTCGCTGCGTGTGGCGTTGCCGATTCTTCTGCTCCTGACTCTAGCGAGCATGGGGTTTGCCGTGCGAGATATTACCGCTGAATTCGCTATCCCCCAGGCGCGCGAATATCAGGCGGTCGTAGCCCAACTCCGGACAGCACCGCTGTCAGGGGTCGATACTATCTATGTTTTACCCTCACTAAAGACCGACCGGCTCTCTACCGAAGTGCATCATGATGAATTTGGGTTGCCGACGACCTCCGTGATTTCCTATCTGACTTCCGTCGTGACGCTGGCGCTGCATGATGTCGCGCCAAAGGATGTGGGCAAGATCGTCATAATAGGTACTCCCACTGTACCTGCTGGAGCAGGAACTGGGGTGCTGGTAATCAATATGCACGCGGTCCTGCAAAAGCTCCTCCACCCAGCAGCGCTTCCGGCGGCCCCTAGATAACCTGTCGCCGCTTATTCGCCGGTGAGGCCCGGCAGCTTCTTCTTCAGCTCATCCGGTATCACTATACGTTTCTCGAAGCGCCGGTATATGGCGCTTGCCCTCGAGCAGACTCGCCCGTTGTTGTCCCGGCAGATTGCCTCGACGAAAAGAATTTGTTTGCCGCCACTCAGGACATGAGCCTCGAAGGTCAATGGGTCATCGTAGGCCGGATGCTCGAAGGTCACATCCAGCTTGACGGTCACCTGCGGCTTCAGGCCATGTGCCAGCGAGGCTACCGCCGCTCCAGTCACGATATCGAAGATGTATGCCTGCACGGCGCCAGTGACGGCACGCGCGCCAACACCTGCCCCCCGGTGATGGCTACCCGGCTCGAAGTAGACGGTGGCGTGGCCATCGGCGCTATCGGTGATGCGGGCTCCCATCCAGCTGAGCATGTCCATCTGGTTCCAGTACTCGTAGAAGGCGCGCGCCGCGGGAGGTGTGCTGGTTTCGACGTCTCGGGCTTTGCTGTCTGCCTCATTCGTCTGGTCTTTTGGTGCGTTATCTGGCTGCTCATCGTGCGAATTACTCATAAATACTCCTTCGTGCACGGCTATGCTAGCATAGTTGAGCGAAATATCATCAGATATTTCACCCGTTCACCTACGCCCGTTGACGCACTAACTGGGCGGGCGGTTGGACTACGGCCAACCGGTGTTTGTCTTGCCACTCCTGGTGTCGCTTCTCCAAGAGCGCTTTCATGGCCCTGCGGTCCGCACAGGCAGCCAGTTCCTGATCGCCTAGACGGCTCGCCAGGTTCTCTGCCGCATTCACATCGGCATGATTGGTGTGCCCGCAGACCACACAACAGAACGTCTGTTGGTTCGGACGGTTCTCGCGGGCCACATGATGACAACGATGACATTCTTGCGAACTGTAGGCACTCTTGACCGTGCGAGCACGAATGCTCCGCTTGGCTGCGCCCCAGGCCAACTGCTTGGGGATATGGGCCAGATTGGACCCATACAGATAGGCATTCATGCGCCGCGCCTTGAAGCGCATGCCCGCCACGTTCAGCTGCTCATAGGCAAACTGGGCACTCGGATGGTCAGCATAGAGCTGGTTGACGGCGCGATTGATCTCCTGGCGCACCTGCCGTGCCAGCTTCTTGTTGCGGGTGGAGGGCAGCTGCTGTGTGCCTTTCTTCTTCAGGCACGCGCGCAGCTTGGCCTTGCGGCGGCGCTTCTCCCGGTCCCGCTGATGGCGTGCAGCGAGCTTGCCATTGAACGTCCCGTACTGCTTGCCGTCTGAGGTGGTGATGAAGTTGGCGATGCCCACATCAATACCGATGACTGGTGCCTTTTTGGGGGTGGTCAACGGGATGTCCTCGTCGTAGGAGAGCATTAGCCACCAACCATCCGGTTTGCGTGTCAGGACTGTGCTGGTATTCAGCGTCTTGCCGGCAAGGGCCTGCCGGTGATAATCTGCTAGCTTCACCGGAAGGAAGATCGGGTGGCCTTGCTCCAGGGTCGAGACACGCAGCCAGTAGTCGAAAGTGGAGTCTTCCGCAGGCTCACGCAGGGCGACATTGGCATTGGCTTGAATCACCGGCTCTTTGAGAATCGGCGTGTTCCACTCCTTCCACTCCGGCGAGTCGCCTTCCGGTTCCTCTTGGTACTCGGCGAGCATATCCAAGTAGTCTTGATAGGCAACGGCATAATTGGAGCGCCAGGACTGGGCGATGCCGGCGGCGTGCTGAACCGCGACCCGCTGCCAGCGCTGGGAGAGTGGGCTGTTGAAGCAGGGTGCGGCGTACGTATCCGGCTGAGCCTCGGTGCAAAAGTAGGTGGTGTAGGCTTGGCAGAGCCGCAGATAGTCTGCGGCGAGCGCATCCAGGGCCGCAATCTTGGCATGGTTGGCATCACAGAGGCGAATAGGCGTGACGGCACGGGTCAGGCGCATCAGTTCACCTCCAGAGCCGCTAATATTTGCGCTTTCTTCCGGCTCGCCCGCCTGCGGCCATAGAGCCGGGGACAGAACGAGGTGATGATGACCACGAAGTCGTGCATTAGGTCGGCTTGGTCTTCTGCTGCCTCGTTGATGATCACCAGTTCCCGGCCTTGCGCCTTGAGCAAGGTCTGAATGTAGGCCACGCCAAAGCGCGAACAGCGGTCCTTCTGCTCCACCACGATATGGCTGAGGGTGGGATCGGCCAGGAGCGCG
Organism: Ktedonobacterales bacterium; assembly: GCA_052143275.1. Classification (GTDB taxonomy): domain Bacteria; phylum Chloroflexota; class Ktedonobacteria; order Ktedonobacterales; family JADMIN01; genus JAJPKE01. The sequence goes on from JBKQTH010000310.1 coordinate 30,455, forward strand.
AGGAACTGCGGGCGCTGGTCATTGACGCCGCTGCCACACTCCTTGACCACCTGTGCCACCTGATAGCCTCGCGCCGCACAGAAGGCGACGATCCGCTCCGCCTGGCCCTCCAGGTTCTTGCGGTTCTCGGCAGACGAGACGCGGGCATAGACCGCCACCTTCTGGGGGCGGACGGCGGGCGCTGTGGGCGGCACATCGACAATCACCGTTCCCGTGGGCAACTGGTGAGCGGGCAATTCGCCCCGCTGCCACATGCGCCAGGCGGTCTGATAGCTGATGCCTTCTTGTTTGGCGTAGGCCGACAGTTTCATGCTCACAGGATACGACAAAACTGGTCATTTGTCAAATATCCGACTATGTTTGGTGACGTATGTTTATGAATCAGACCTCTGAACTTTATACCTTGGCAGAGCTTCGCAAGACAGGTGGTTCTGGTCGCTGTACCGCCATCGCTGGCAGAGCCAGACGCGCGCGGGTTGGCGCGCGCGCCACGAAGTACTGGCGGTCGTGACCGCGCGGGATCAGGGATGTAAGATAGGCTCGAAGCATACCGCGCTTGGCGTCGCGGCTGAGTGGATACTAGACCACTTGATTGTAGGGTTAGGAACCAAAGATCGCTTGCCTGTTGGCGCAGGTTCCTAGGTTGAAGGCGAGTATGAACAATCGCGAGATTGCTGCCGAGATTGCGGATATTCTCTCATTAGACATAGATGAGATTCTTGTGCAGGTCGAGTCTGAGGCGGCGCGTCCCGGCAGCAATGTAAGCTCTGCCTGGCGAGAGAGCAATCCTAGCAGCGACGATGAGAACGAACGCTTCTACTCAGATAGCAAGGCGTACATATTCGATCTCATGAGAGAGGCGACCTCTGAGGTTCGCCACCAGTGGCGCTCTGCTGTGGTTGCTGCCGTGAACCAGCACTGGGGCCGGGCCACAGAAGCACGCGTACTCGACTACGGCGCGGGCGTCGGCAGCGATACCCTTTACTTTGCCGAACAGTGTCGCGCGGCATTCTATTATGACTTACCAGGCGTCACTAGCGAATTCGCGGTGAAGCGCTTCGCGCGACACAAAGTTCCCGTCACACGCATAACCAGCACCCGAATATATGGGGCCGAGTTCGATGCCCTCGTGGCGTTCGACGTGCTCGAGCACCTTGTGGATCCACTGGCACATCTGGACGAGATGGTGCGCCTGACCAAACCGGGAGGATTGCTGTTCCTCACCGAGTCCTTCGACCTTGTCGGGGAGAATCACCCGTCGCACCTGTTACGCAACGTGCACCTCTCCGGGAAGCTGGATGAGCTCCTGATCGAACGAGGTTGCCGCCCGGTAACTGTGCTCGAGGGACACATCAACGTGTACGTCAAGGGGCCAGCGGTTACCGTGATCGTGCCCATTTACAATGCGTATGATCATATTCGCCAGCAGCTCGACAGCGTCAACAGGACGACCCCTGGATACCCACTCCGCTGGATACTTATGAACGATGCTTCTCCCGATTCTCGTATCTCAGCTTTGCTCCACGAATTCGCGGCGTCTTTTAGGGGCGTGTGCCAGGTAGTGGATAGCTCTGAGAATCGGGGATTCCCGCGGACCTGCAATGCCGCCATTCTCGAGAGTGGCAGCGATGATGTCATCCTGGTCAACAGCGATACCATTCTCTATGACGGCTGGGCGCGCCGGTTGCTCGAGGCCGCGTACGAAGATCCCGCCATTGGTACGGCTACGCCGCTCAGCAATAGCGCGGCGTGGTACACGATCTTCGACTATGTCACGCCGGTTAATCGTCTTAACGAGATGCTAGCGGAGCTGGAGCAACCGTCAGTACCGATTCCTATCGGCGTCGGCTTCTGTCTCTACGTCAAGCGCGAGATGCTGGACCGGGTAGGTATGTTCGACCCTACCTTCGGGAAGGGCTACGGCGAGGAGACCGATCTCTGCCTGCGTGCCGGCGCCGCCGGTTACCGGCACGTGCTCGCGACCCGGGTATTCGTGTATCATGCCGGCAGCGCTTCGATGATCGCGGCGAATGTCATACGCACAGGGGAGGCTACCGTCAAGAGGCACGAACGTATGGTGACGCAGCGTTACCCGGAGTTCGGCGCCTTGGTAAATAACTTCATCGTCAGCGGCGTGATGGAGACGATGGGGAACAACCTGAGCAAGCGCTACATCGTGCGTGAATCGGGACTGCGGCCATCGATCGCCATCGTCATACATGAAGATCCCTTTGCCAGCGTGGAGGATGACGCGACGCGCCACGTCCGCGACTTGATCCGGGAACTTGGGCAAGATTTCGCGTTCTATATCCTCACGCCCGAGGCGGCCAAGGTACGCGTCTCCGGCTATGTAGACGGTATTGTGACTACGTTCGCGGTGAACAGCGACGACTTCGCAAGCCTGCTGGTAGATTTGCATCCATCGATCGTGCACATCCATCAGCTAAGGCTCTTCCCATCTTCATTCATCGACGCCCTCGTGGACTGGCAAGGTCCCAAGATCTATACCGTGCACGACTATTATGGCGTGTGCCCGCAGTACAACCTGGTGGGGTATAGGCAGATCTACTGTGGAGTGCCGGAACCTGAAGAGTGCGATCGCTGTGCCAGGACGCTCTTCGGTACGGGCTACTCTACACCAGCCGCACAACGACGCCTGTTTCAGCGTCTGGTTGATTCTGTAACCACGGTGCTTGCACCCTCGAACAGTGCGCTGGAAGTGTTTAGGAAAGCAATCACCGTGCCCGAAGAGAAGGCACGAATCCTACCTCACCCCGTGGTTGCCCACAAGTATAATCCTGCGAGCAAGCGCTTGCTCGCTCGTCTGCCCATGTCGACATCCGGCGAGCCTGATGAGAACGGCAGTGGTGCTGGCGCGCTGTCTCTGCGCAGTCAAGGTGCCAAGGAAGCTAGGCCGGAGGCCAGGGAGTTACTTCGACTGAAAGAGGCGCAGTTGCGGGTGGCCGTTATTGGTTACCATGCGCCAGATCATGGCGCTGCACTGGTACAACGGATCGTTACGGCGTGTTCGGACGCTCCGATTACCTTTGTCGTCTTCGGAGACATAGGCAGGGTGGTAGAGGACAGCAAGAACATTGTCACCACCGGGCAGTATGACCGCGAGCAAGTCACCGATCTAATCAAGCAATACGCGGTAGATGTAGTGATTGTGGCTTCTAACTGGCCCGAGACCTACTGCTACACGCTTTCTGATGCGTGGATGGCAGGTGTGCCTGTGATCGTCGGGCCATTCGGCGCTCTGGCTGAGCGTGTGGCTGAGAGCGGGGCCGGTGTAGTTGTGCCAGAATACCGTACCCAATCTTTTGTAGCCGCCGTGCGTGAGCTGCTGAATGACGAGCGGCAGCGCACTCGGCTCAAGCAGGCTGCGGCCGCTGTGAGACCGCGGCAAGACTACGGTGACTACCGCGACCTGTACCGGACACACGTCAGCCATTCACCAACCGCCACCCGCTTCTTTTCTTCGTATGTGGAGCAGGTCGTGACTCACACCAACGTTGTCGTCGGCCAGATCCCGATTATTGCCAGATTGGTATCGATACGTAAGCGTGTCTTCCCGGTCGGCAGCGTCCGTGAGAAAGGGTACCTCTGGCTTCACGACCGGCTGAGTCAAGGGAGACCATCGCGTACTGCAGCAGGGGCAGACTTGCGTGAGGCGTAGTTCGTGTGCAAACGTCTGGGCTCAGGTCCGCCGACGATGGCCGCGCACTAATGGCAGAAGCCTGCGTCGCAACGTCTTGTACACCTTGTGACGGCGTGTACCGTCGGGAGCAGCGAATTTCCGTAGCAATCTTACGATATCTCCGAGTGATCTCGGGCGATGCGCCTTATGTTTAGTGCCTGTGTCATAGTCTGCTGTGCTTTTGGTGTCGGTTAGCCGCTCGACTTCGAGCGCCACGGATGCGGAATGACACGCGAGAGTGGAATCGATTGCCGGAGTCGACCTTGAAGATGCTGCTTTGACGGCGGCGGAGATGGCCATCTCTATGCCGTCTGCAGCAACACCGGGAGACAGCACAGCTACCTGTTCCGGTGGAGCGCCGTGGCTCACCATCCACTCCCTCATGCGATCGGTAGCGGTCACTGTCAGGTCAAGCTGTGAACGCAGCTGAAGCGACATCCATGGAAAGCTGCCATGCTCCATGTCTGCTTCCTCTACGCCGAGGGAATCCAAAATTGCGAGTTGTGGGTGGTGGGTGCGTAGAAACGGCACGAGGCCATAGCCCAGTTCGCTGCCTCCGATGAGCACAGCATCCATTTGTCGAGATTCAATGAGGTAGCTGAGGAACCGAGGATAGTCGGCGTACTGGAGGAAGTTTGGCAGGATGAATACATCGGGAGTGAACTCTGCGAACCGCTGCACGCCCGCATCATTCACCACTTGAGATGCCACCACAGTGAAATCGCAGCCACGGCATGAGAGAGCGCGAACTAGCGCCAGGTTGAACGTGTCTGCTTCCCCACTGTTCCGCCGTGGCGCCAGTAACAAGATACGTCTGGTCCCTTCGGGTTTGGCGAGTGGATTACTGATCGGACTCTGAACTTTAACGGCCGGATATGGCTGGTCTGCTCCAGTACAGAAGACTGGATGTGGGAATCGACCGCGCAAGCGATCATGTTTCTTTAGCAGCCAGGCATGAAATGCCTCGTGGCGCTTGTCGTCTCCGGCGGTGTCCCAATGTCGTGAACTATAGGACGTACGATACCAGGTGAGATGCTCAGGTATGGTGTAGCCCCAGAGCCCCGCCTCTGCCAGATTGAGCCAGAAGTCCCAGTCCTCGTGGCCGTGTCGAATGGACTCGTCATAGCCGCCGGCTTCGAGAAACGCATCACGGCGTATCATCGCCTGGCTGGTCAGAAAGTTCTCCTTCGTGAGGTTGAGCTCATAGGAGGCGAAACCATGGTCCCAAAGCTGTTGGTGCGAACCAAACGTGACGTTGTACGCCGAGCAGGCCGCAAATTGCGGCTGGGTTTCCATGACCCACAGGGCCTTTTCGACGAACGTCGGCTCTACCATGTCGTCGGCGTCAAGCTGGAGGAGGTAGCGACCTTGCGCGGCCGCAACTCCGCAATTACGCGCCGCCGAGGGACCATGATTGCTTTCCGAGATGACTTTAATTCTCTGGTCACTGCCTGCGACCATCTGCAGTTGTTCCAGGCTCTCCGGCTTGGTGCTGCCGTCGTCGACGATGACCCACTCCCAATGCGGGTAAGACACTCGTTGAACGCAGCGAACAGTCTCCAAGAATACTGGGCCGACATTGTAGTATGGAGTTATGACGCTGACGAGAGGCGTGCCGTTGCGTAGGGGAAAGTAGCAATACGCCGGCCGGCTACCGCTGGCTGGCGTATTCTGGTAGTCAGGGTTGGCAGACTCTATCACCGGTGCCGTTCGACCTTTACCACCTGCAGTCGCTGTGTAGTAGCCAGGTCGGCTTCGTACTCCATCGAATCGCGGAACATCTCCACTACTCTGTCGGTCTCTCCAACATACCGGAGCCGTCCCTGGTCGATCCAGGCCGCGCGATTACACAGCTGAGCGATGGAGTCCAGTCCATGAGTTACAAAGACGATTGTCACTCCACGTTCCCGGTACCGCAGCATGCGAGCCATGCACTTTTGCTGAAAAGCTTCGTCACCTACCGAAAGTACTTCATCGATGATGAGAATATCTGGGTCCGCCTCCGCAGCCACCGCAAAACCAAGGCGAGCGTGCATGCCTGAAGAATAGGTGCGCAAGGGCGAGTCAATGAAATTGGCGAGCTCGGAGAACTCGATGATGTTGTCCACCTTCCTCTCCATCTCGCGCTGCGAAAAGCCAAGCATGGCCCCATTCAAGAAAATATTTTCTCGGCCGGTCAGTTCCTCGTGGAATCCCGCCCCCAGTTCGATGAGTGGGGACATTCTGCCCTGTACCCAGACTCGCCCCATCGTCGGTCGCTGCACCTTAGCGATCAACTTGAGTAAGGTGCTCTTACCAGCTCCATTGCGTCCTACCAGAGCAATAGCATCTCCGCGCTGGATTCGCAAATTTACTCTACGCAACGCCCAGAACTCGTTGAATTTGACCTTGCGGCGCGTGATCTGGCGAATAACCTGCTCTTTCAGAGTGTTTATTCGCTCTACAGGCAGGCGATAACACACTGACACGTCGGAGATAACTATCGCCGGCTCTCCGCCATTAGTCTGGTAGTTCATCGGCTGATTGCCTCTAGAAGTAGTAAGCAAAATTACCCTCCACTCCGGTGAAAAATAGCCAGCCAATGATGAACATACCAATTGCCATGAGGGGCGCGACAATCAGTTCTTTAGGATCTGAGAATATTGGATGGTAGGTTGGATAGGCACCCATGATGGCATTACGAGCGGTATCTATGTATAGAAACAGTGGATTGTAGTACTCAAGTTTGTATAGTAGCGGGAACTTCGTTGCAAAAACGATTACTGGATAAAAGACTGGCGTAATGTAATTATACGCCGTAACGAAGACACTATAGATCTCAAATGTGTCGTGAAAGAATACCATCACGGGCGCAACGATCAGCCCGACTCCGAGCGCAAAGAGCGCACATTCAATACAAGGCACGATAAGGAACAACCAGCTAACATTGGGCTTGATGCCGGTGAGCAAAGCCAGAATGAAGAAAGGTATGATGGAATAAATTAAGTTTACTAGTGCGCTGCCGATAGCAGATACAACGAACACACTAGGAGGCACATACATGCGCCGCAACGTATTGCCGTTGCCCAGCAGATTCCCCATTGCGGCAATTGTTCCTTGCGCAAAGAGGGTGAAAATTAAAATACCACACAGAAGGTAAGCGGGAAAGTCATAGATCACGAGGCTGCTGTACCGAAGTAAGGAGGTGAAGACCACAACCATGACGGCCATAGTGAGCAAAGGATTCAGCATCACCCAAACGAAGCCCAATACGGATCGCTTGTAACGTATTTTCAGGTCGCGCGACACCAGGTTGCTGACCAGAGACCGGTAACGCAGAAGCTCTTTGAACTCAAAAATGGCTTGCGACCTGATCGTACCGGTGTCATAGATAGGTCTGTCTGTTGTGGGCGTATCTGTTGCTTGCATTGACCTGCTCTGACCCCCTCTGATTCGCTTTTTGCTCTGGATGGACCAGGCGCAAGAGCGTTTCCCTCATCATAGGCAATCTAACATCGACTAGGGCAATCTGTCCATAGTCCTAGTACTGTCTAGGTCCGGATTTTCCAGCATTATGCGCTAGTCCTTCGTGTGGCGCCTACGAGGAGCCCTACCATAAACGCAGTGTGCTCGACGACTATCAAAGGATAGAAGCTTATAGCCCTCATCACACCGGCGCGGCGCCACTGTTTCAGGGCTAGCATAGGCGCAAGCAGAACGGCTCCTCCGTGCCGCACAAATTCGGTCGCAGGGCTTCGCCCATTTTTCCAATTGCGGGATAGCCGTGCATTTCCTTTACCATAGCGATACAACTCCCTGGCCCACGCATATAAGGAACTCGGGGCACCATAGTGTCTAACGCGGCCTTCCGGCGCTAGTAACAGCCTGTGCCCAGTCTGGATGAGCCGGAATGAGAGATCTGCGTCTTCGCCCCATACACCAGGCTCTTCGTGGAAGCCTCCAGCCTGTAGCAGAGCTGATCGGCGAAAGGCAACATTGGGCGTAATCAGATATTCTACCTTGCCCTGCCGCACTCGATGCCGATAAAAGTTGACACACGTCAAATATCTGCCGATCCAGCCCGGCGGCATTATATTGACAATCGAGCCACCAACACCGGAAGCGCCCTCTTGCTCCAGTACCGCGACCAGCGCAGAAAGCCAGTCCGGATCGGCTTCGCAATCGGAATCGATGCAGGCTATGATGTCGCCTTTAGCCGCCCGAATCCCGGCATTCCGCGCACTGGCTGGGCCGCCATTGGCTTTGCGGAGGAAAGAGAACTCGCCGGTCCAACCCTCGACGGCTTCTCGTGCAGCACTAGCCATGTCTTCGGTGGATCCATCGTCCACCACGATGATTTCGAAGCAGTTTGATGGGTAGGTTTGCGCTACGAGTGAGGTTACGCAGCGACGAAGCAATTCCAGTCTGTTGTAGGCGGGGACAACAACGCTGGCGTAAGGAGTGGTATCTTGCATATCAGATGGTCTCGATTGAGAAGCCACGGTGAACCTGCTTTTGCGGCTAGCGCCTTTCTGGGCTACCGCAGGAGATAGCGGAACACTAGGCATCAGCTGTACATTGAGGCCGAAGAAAATCTGTGTTCCGCTACTCGAACTTGTCTAGCTCGCTCTGGGTTAGCTACGGCTGGGAACGGACCTTCGGGGGGGCACTCAGCAAGCCATAGATACCCACCGCTACCAACACAACTGCGATAACGCCCAGGATAATGGCAAAGTGCGGAATAACCGCGAAAGCAGAGCGGAACAAAAAGTGCTCGGCAAATCCAAAGACCACCAGTACCACGGCGATCACGATGAGTGTAAGCGAGAGACCTCTACTCAATTTCATCCCCCAAGTCTTGACAGGCTAATTTAGCAGCCACGCAGTTAGGCCACATTGAGGCCAGTGCAGAGTGGTCGTTGCAGTGACCGGCGCCTAGCATACCAGAAGCTAAACCGTATTGGCAAGACCCCTCTGATAAGGTACTAGCCGCCCTGAATGTGTCACGATATGCGTGTTACTGTGAGATTGCCGCTGCCTGAGAGGGTCACTGGCACAGTGGGCGCCGGCCCTGAAACGGAGATGACTGCGCCCTGCAGAGTGGCGTTGCTCACGCTCACGCCCGTGTGCGACAGTTGATACGTTCCTGGAGCCAGGTCTAAAGTCACCTGATTGGAGATCCACATCCACGGCTCGATCGACATGTTCGGTGGGAAAGCTCCCTGGAATCCCTGACTCAGAAAGCGCGGCACATTAAGATAGTAGACATGCAAGTAGCGAGAGCTAAGCGAGTCTACAGAGGTGAGGTCGCCGGCCGCGAGCAAACCGGCGGTGATGGTCACCATGCGATTCGGGTACGCGTCGTCATGGGTGACAAGCTGGTCGAAAGCGATAAGGAGACCCAGGTCTTTCTGGTCCGCCTCCGTGGCGATGACATTCAACGAATCATCCACCACGCCCGTCACGGGTGTACCAAGGAAGTGGATTGCGGTAACCTGCTGGCCGTAGTACGCCGGGCGGACCGGTTGCCGCCAGTACCAGGTCTCTAGTTTGTTCAGTTGCGCTATCTCGCCCGGTGGGGCAGCAGCGGCAGCCGATGTATAGGGCATGTTGTTGGCGCCAAAGTAAAGCACAGTGAAAGCCAGAATGACGAAGAAACTCAGCGCTGGGCCTTTCAACCGTGCATTCAGGCGCACTAGCGAGACAAAGAGAAACGGAACATTGATGAGCGTGAATTCTAAGTCGCTGTTAGCCATTATCCGGCCGAGCGCGCCTCCACCAAGCGCATTGATGACTCCGACAAATAAACATGCCAAACCGGAACTGTCGAGGAGGATGGCGCCACCGGAAGCGGCGGCAAGCTCGAAGAAGTAGCCTCGATTCGAGAAGAGCTGGCTTGCGATGTTGAGTGGATGTGCGAAGGCGTACTTCATCACGCCCAGTATTCCGCCGGCGCCGCCGATTTGGGCATAGTGCTTGGCAATCTGATTATCGTGTATACCCGCGGCGCTCAGCCCAGCTTGCAGCCCTACATAGTAGCACACTCCAAGCACCGCAATTACCGCGGATGCGCGCCGGTCGCCGATACGGAAGACCAAGGCCGTCACGCCCCAGAACGCCAGCACCACTGAAACTTCATCCTTGATCATACAGGTAAGTAGGGTCAATGCGGCAATGATTAGGAGACGGCGGGTGCTTGTAGTCGCATGTGAAAGTACGACAAGCCCAAGCAATGCTGGTACGAACAGGATGTTGAAGTCCCAACTGCTTACGAAGTTGGCGATGACAAATGGATTGCACGCAACCGCTGCCAGTATCCCAAGCTGCTGCCAGGTGGCGAGCTTGTAGTAACGGGCCAACCAGACGGCCAATACTTCAGAGGCGGCGACCGAGAGACCCTGGATCAGCCACAAGGAGTTGATCCCTAACAGCGCGTAGAGCGGCGCAAGCGGATAAGCGATGAACTCACCCGCGTCCGCCCAGATATCAGCACCTACGAATGGCGAAAATCCCAGAAGATGACCTCGGGAAATTTCGTACATGCCCTGCGCGTAAACGCCGGTATTGCCGACAGGCACACGCCACTGGGTGTACAGCAAGTGACCGCCCAGGAGATAGGCTATCACAGTTAGAAAGCAGAGTACTGCAGTGGTGATGGCAACAAGCCTTGACGCTGGCTGCATCTCACCAGGTAGCTTGTCTTCAGGTATTCCTGGCTTGGTTGATGTTGGCGAGTGAACAGCCTCACTGCGATCAGCGACGACTGGCGAGCCATGCAGTCGGGTGGTGACCACCCACCAGAATGCTTCGCCGAAGATCCTGACGGACATTTTAGAGGCGCCGACACGGCGGTCATGGAACGTGATCGGGGTCTCACGTACTTGGTATCCACTCTTCCACATTGCATAGGCCATCTCGACTTGAAAGGCATAATCCTCCGAGGTCGCGTGCTCCAGGTGAAGCGAGGCTAAAGCAGAGCTGCGGTAGCAGCGGAAACCGCTGGTGCAGTCATGTACCGGAATGCCCAACACTGCTTGCGCAAACCAGTTACCCGCACGGCTGATGAAACGGCGAAGTGCGCTCCAGTCCGGAAGACCTCCCTCGCGGATGTACCGTGAGCCTATGACGAGATCAGCCTCTAGGGAAAGGTCAGCCATGCGATGGAGGCACCGTGGATCGTGTGAAAAGTCCGCATCCATTTCGTAGATAAGATCATAGTCATGCGTGATTGCATAGCGGAACCCAAGAACATAGGCAGTGCCCAGTCCTAGCTTGCCTTCACGATGGATTACCTGGACCTGGCGCAGGAGGATGGCGAGGGTGTCGGATATCATACCGGTGCCGTCAGGTGAATTGTCATCGATTACCAGGATGTCAGCCCACGGCATTGCCGCCAGCACCGCATAAATAAAGCTCTCGATATTGCCCTGCTCGTTATATGTAGGCACAATGATAAGTGTCTTGGGTTTCCTCGCGGTCGGGGTCAACAGCTCCGCGGTTTTTCTGTCCGGGTAAGGGCCCATATCTGAGGCTAGGGGTATCTCATCCTCACCGCGTTCATACCGGCCACTCTCCGACACTGCGCTTGCGCGCGAGCGATGTGGGACAGCTGGCAGACGTAACGTGTCCTCCGGGAATCCTGATTGGAGTTCCCTCTGCAAGGCGCGCAAGCGTTCGATGATGGAGTCGAGCGGCGCTTCTTGCGCCAAAGTGTAGATGATGTCGCCCCCAGAGTGCGCCACGCCAAATTGGAGTGCAGCGGTCGTGGAAAGCTGTCCCTCATCTGACGGAACATGGCGGGCGCGTGAGACTTGGTTGAGTGGGGAGGTAGTGGCCAAGTCCAAAATGTCGGCGCCCCGCTCGGTGACTGTGATCACCTCACACGGCAAGCGCTCCTCTACAACCACCTTACGGAGTCTAGCCGCCGCCGACCCATCATATAGCGGCATGACTACGGAAATCTTCACAAGTTCCCTCTCAAACGGGCTCTATACTTCAGTTCGCTTGCACATTAGGCCACTCCACCTGTGCTACTCGACACCGAACTCATCAGAGTCAGTGGAGTACATGTGTGTCCGTACGCCGGATCAGCCTTAGTACCAAGAATGACATTCCGTTGGCATGGTGACGTGGCAAGTGCTCGCATGAAGTTCAAACTCATTGCCGGGTGTGGAGTGATCGCATTTCGCCAATAGCAACTTCATGAAGTGTAGTCGCTAGGAAGCACTTCCTCGTAGCACCGACAAGGTTTAACACGTCCATTGCTACGACGGAAACCATATATTGATGTAACAATTTAACCCGGCAGCGCCATAACTAGCTGGGTCAAGTGTCTCGAAAAGTCGCAGTCCGAGTTGCTGCTTGTCGTCTCCCAGCACTTCAGCCACTCTCGGTTACGTCACTTAGCTATTTACGTCTTACAAAAAGGCATGTTAACCGATGCTGGTTTCTGAAAAGATATGTAGCCGACATGCCAAGCTGTGACACATAGGTCGCTAGTCGCACCGATCTTTGCGATCAGACGACACACTCTACATTTGCTGAAAGCGCCACTGACCAGCTCTACACCGTTGTCCTTAAATTGCGGAGGGTGGGCCTAATTTGCGCGAAAGACACTATCCACAAAGACACGCTCCACTAGGAACCCGGCTTACTGCAGATCTAGAGAGTCCGAAATGGGAGAGTCCCCTCTCACGAAGATTAAAGGACTTCACGTGGCGCGACTGGCATGGCATCGCCGTACTACTGCTGCTAACTGGGTTGTTTTATGGTCGCGCGCTCATTTCGGGACCTAGCTTCGGCCCATTTGACGTCATGTCCACGTGGCCCTTAATGCATGGGCTGTATCCTACCATCAGGAACTTTGTCAATCAGGACCAGATACGGGAAATGAATCCCTTATATTACTATGATTGGACCATGGTGCATAGTGGGCAATTTCCTCTGTGGGATCGGTACGTGATGCTTGGCATGCCCCACTTTTCCGACTTCCAGTCAGCCGTTCTCAGCTTACCAACACTGGTTTCCTACCTCTTTCCTGTCAACATGGCATACCTTGTCATAGTTGTTCTGTCATCACTCATTGCCGGCAGCGGGGCCTATGTGTTTGCTAGATGTCTACGTCTGTCTCCTATTTCGGCACTGTTTGCTGCGGTTGCGTACGAGTTTTGCGGCGCCCTAGTGGGATGGGGTCCGTGGCCACTGGGGACTACCAATTCTTACACCGGCTGGATACTAGCTTTTGGATATTTAATTCTGACGGAGAGCACGCACCGCATCCGCAACACTGCGTTACTTGCGGTTACCATTGCGTTCGTGATTTACGCGGGACATCCTGAGTCTTACCTGACTGTAGGCTTCACCTCCAGTCTCGTGCTCGGACTCGTAGCTGTACTAGAGGTACGACGCCATCAGCGGAGCATCATATGGGTTGGCCGCGCCCTAATTTGGCAATTGCAGGCTATCATTCTTGGATTGCTTCTGTCCGCACCGCTGATACTGCCGGGACTTGAGGCAATTACCAACGGCAACGGCAAAACTTCCTCGAGCTACTTCGGACTACCTCTAGGATATCTTTGGGGTCTCTTGGCGCAAGGATACCATGGATACCCCTTTACGAGCTCCCTGACGATCGGGCCGGTCAATTATTACGAGTCAGCCTGTTACGTTGGGCCCTTGGTGGTGGCGCTGGCCGTGGTTGCCGTGATCAGTCGAGGTGGCTTAAGCGCCACATACCCACTTGCCGCTGCGGTAATCGCTTGGCTCGCTATTGTCTTTGACTTTGGACCTATTCAAGCGCTGATCAACGCTGTGCCGCATTAGAATATTCTCGACCTCACACGCGGGCTGATACAACTGGATTTCTGTCTGTGCCTTCTCGGCGCTATAGGTCTCGAGGAGTTTTTACATGCGCGAAAGCCCAGGCTAAGTACGCTTGCTGTTCTCGGGTCGGCTGCTGTTATGTATGTGCTGTTAGTTATCGCTTTCTGGCAGACGAAGGAAAGCGGATTATCCGTGGCCGAGCGTGCCATACGATATGGCAGTCTCATTTGGCCGTTCTTGCTGTTAGCGGTGACAGTTGTCATCGCCGTGACGCGCAAGAATGGAAGCGCAGTAGCCGTGCGGTACGTGTGTCTAGGAGTCGTCGCTGTCCAGGCAGTATTTCTTGTCGCCTCTGGAATTAAATTGCCTGACTACAGCGCTTCGTATTTCCCCAGTAATCAAGACATGATGCAGGTGAAACAGATTGTAGGAAATGATCTGCTCGGGACATACAGCACTGGGTCGGCATTGCTGCCGAATGGACTCGGTTTCTTGCCTGAGACCAATATTGCGTATCACGTGCGCCAATTTACGGGATACGATCCCACTCTTCCAAACCTCTATTACCAAGCTTGGGCAGAAGCGAATGGCAATTCGGGATCTTATGCGGTCCCACTCGGCGGGCTGTTCAGCCCAGGCGTCACCAGTGTTCAGGTAGCTAGGGAGTTTGGCATACAATATCTTATTGGACCTCCAACAACAGAAATCACGCTTGTCAATAATCTGACCGCGCGGATAGACTCTGCGCTACGTGGCACGCAGTTTGACACACCAACGGGTCAAGCCGCCGTAGCTAGCGTTCTCAATACCTATCTGATTCGCCCGGATGTACAAGCGGCTGTCCCCTGGACCGGCCCGCTAACGGTGAGAAAGGTTTTCGCGTGGGCAGCTCAGTATGGTATTGACGACACTCCAGCTCTTCTGCCATATGCTTCAGTTATTAAGTCTCTGAGCGCAGCGTTAACTACCAGCAGTCGTCTTCAGCTCGCCCTGGGAGGCTTGGTTACCCACAGCTCACCACCGCCAGGGTTCGTGCAGATTAAGACGACGTCGTCATTCACGCTCTACGAGGTGCCCGGGTCCAGCCAGTTTTCGTTTGACCCTTCAAATGGTGCCAGCGACGTACTGAGCGTAACATGGGTTAATAACTATACCTGTAAAGTGGTGGTTGATGCTTCCACGTCCGAGTTCTTGATATCGCGCATTGCCGACGTTCCTGGATGGCATGCAACCATAAATGGTCGATCTTCCAGTATCGCCATGCGGGACAACCTGCTGCAGCAAGTTGCCGTCCCCGCGGGCCGTGATACAATCGTGCTCACCTATTGGCCCAGCTCATTTACCAATGGATTGAAGTTAGCGGCAGTTGGTCTTCTGTGGCTCCTGTCCTTATTGGGCTACGCCGCCGTCAAAAACAAAGTGTGGACGAGAACACAGAAGTTAACTAAAGTAGCCGCCCGCGTCAGAAGTCTGGGACAGAAACTCGACACAGATCGGGCGTCCTTGAGCACGCGGCCAGTTCGCAAACTCGAATAGCGTAGCGGCCGTGGATGGAGTTGATCTGGTTTGGAGTGTTGCGAATAGAGTGGGAGTGGAGCGCGCCACGAAGTACTGCCGGTCGTGACCGCAAAGGATTGGGAATGCTAAGATAGGCGCGGTGCACACCGTAATTGGTGCCGCAGACGGCCGACTACTGGGCCCAATTGATTGTTAGCTTAGGAACCACGGACGAGTAATCAATGGGCTTTGGTTGCTAGGTGAAGGTACAATGAACAATCATGAGATCGCCGCCGAGATTGCGGATATGCTCTCTTGGGACGGAGATTCGACACTGAGGCAGGTCGAGTCCGAGGCAGCACAGCCCGGCAGCCATGTAGTCAACGCATGGAGAGAGAAGAATCCGAGCAGTGACGACGAGATCGAACATTTCTATTCAGACGCCGAATCGTACATCTTCGATCTCATGAGAGAGGCAGCCTCTGAGATTCGCTGCCAGTGGCGTGCCGCCGTGGTTGGTGCTCTCAGTCAGCATTGGGGTAGGGCGACGGACGCGCGGGTGCTGGACTACGGCGCCGGTGTCGGCAGCGATACACTGTATTTTGCCGAACGGTGCCGTTCGGCATTCTATTATGACGTACCCGGCGTCATCAGTAAATTCGCTCTGAAGCGCTTTGCCCAGCACAAGGTCCCGATCACATGTATCACCAACACTGGTGCGTACGACGCCGAGTTCGACGCTCTCGTGGCGTTCGATGTACTGGAGCACCTCGTCAATCCTCTTGCGCATCTGGACGAGATGGTACGACTTACCAAACTTGGAGGTCTGCTGTTCCTGACTGAGTCATTCGAGCAACTTGGTGAGAGTTACCCCTTTCATCTTACACGTAACGCATCGTTGGCCGGCAAGCTTGATGCACTCATGAACGAACGCGGATGCCGTCCCGTGGCTGTACTCGAGGGGTGCATTCATGTATACGTCAAGGGGCCTCCGGTTGCCGTGATCGTGCCTGTTTATAACGCCTATGATCACGTAGTCCGGTTGCTCGACAGCATCAACCACACTACCGCTGGCTATCCGGTTCGCTGGATGTTGATGAACGACGCTTCGCCCGACTCGCGTATTGTACCCGTATTGAACGAATTCGTAGCATCGTTTGGTGGTCAGTGCCAGGTAGTGGACAGCGTGGATAACCGAGGATTCTCGCAGACCTGTAATGCCGCAATGGCCGATACCGGCGGCGATGATGTGATCCTGCTCAACAGCGATACCATAGTCTACGACGGGTGGGTGCGCCGGTTGCTCGAAGCAGCCTACGAAGACCCCAACATCGGCACAGCTACGCCGCTCAGCAATAATGCCTCATGCTACTCGATGTTTGAGTACGTCACTCCAAGCAACCACCTCAATGAGATGCTGGCTGAGCTAGAGCGGCCTTCACTGCCGATTCCGGTTGGCGTTGGCTTCTGCCTCTACATCAAGCGCAAGGTGCTGGACCGAGTTGGATTGTTCGATCCTATTTTCGGCAGAGGGTATGGTGAAGAGACCGATCTATGCTTGCGTGCGGCTACTGCTGGTTACCGACATGTGCTAGCGACTCGGGTGTTCGTTTACCATGCTGGGAGCGCGTCGATGATTGCGGCGAGTGTCGTTCGCCAGGGGGAGACGACTCTCGAGGAGCACGAACGCATTATCAACCAGCGGTATCCTCGGTTTGTGCCCGCGGTTCACGACTTCATCGGCAGCCGAGTTATCGAGGCGTTGGCGAATGACCTGAGCAAACATTACATCGTGCAGGAGTCAGCTCACCGGCCGTCAATCGCATTCGTTTCGCATGATGACGTCTTTTTTGGCGAGTTTGTCGGTGGTACGGCTTACCATATACGCGACTTGATACGGGAACTCGAGCGTGACTATGTTTACTACGTAATCTCGTCAGTGGCGAGTAACTTCCCGGTAACAACTCCTGAGTGGGGTAAAATCCGCGTCACCTGCTACATAGATGGAATTGTGCAAACATCTGTACCACTTGTCGACGACTACGCCGCCATGCTGGTGGAACTTAATCCTTCGGTCGTGCACATACACCATCTCATGTACCTGCCGCCGTCACTGGTCACTGCGCTAATTGAGTGGCACGGGCAGAAGATCTTTACCATCCATGATTTCTATGGTGTGTGCCCTCAGTATTACCTGCTGAATTACCAGCAGACCTACTGCGGCGTGCCGGAGCCCGACGAGTGTGGTCGCTGCGCTAAGAAGCTGCTCGGCACCGGCTACTCCACAGTTGCTGCGCAACGGCGTACGTTTCAGCGCTTGGTGGATTCGGTCAGTACGGTTCTTGCACCTTCGAATGCTGCGCTGGCTGTGTTTCGTAAAGCGATTTCGATCCCGGAAGTGAAGGCGAGGATCATACCCCACCCGATTGTCGCGTATAGCTATGATCCGACGGCGAAGCATCTCTTCGCTCCAACACCTATTGCGCAACCAAGCATCCTGGGTCAGATGATGAGCGACCACAGCGGGCCCTCTACCCTCGCGGACAACACCCACAATGGTGAAGAACCCTCCGTGAAGACCATGGTCGAACCAGCAGAGGAAGCGAGAGCGGGGTCGAGGTCACTTCTCAAGCTCAAACCATCGAGGTTGCGCGTCGCGTTTATAGGGTACGACGCGCCTCAGAAAGGCTCGACGCTCATTCAAGGGATTGTCGATGGATGCTTGGACGATCCGATCACGTTCGTCTCAATAGGCGACATTGGCAAAGCTGCCGAGGGCAGAGAGAACATTGTGTTCACTGGACGGTACAGCCGGGAGGAAGTCACCGGCCTGATCAAGCAGTATGAAGTGGACGCGGTAATAGTCCCGTCTCTGTGGCCCGAGACCTATTGCTATACCCTCTCCGAGGCGTGGATGGCGGGTGTGCCTGCTATTGTCGGCCCCCACGGCGCGCAGGCCGAGCGTGTGGCAGAGACCGGCGCTGGCTTCGTAGTGCCGGACTACCGTGTGCAGTCATTTGTGGACGCCGTGCACAAGCTTATGAATGACAAAGATTGCCTCACTACGCTCAAGCAGGCCACTGCTGCCGTGTCGATGCGGCAAGACTACGGTGAGTATGTCGAGCTCTACCGCCAGCACATCAATCGTGAGCCAAGAGCCACGCACTTCTTTTCTTCGCATATGGAGCAGGCTGTGATGAAGGGCAATGCGACCGTCAGGAAGAATCGAGTTGTCACAAGGCTGGTAGTGGTGCGCAAGCTTGTCTTTCCAGTCGGCAGTACTCGCGAAAAAGGATACCTGTGGATCCACGATCGACTGATTCATAAGCGGCCCGTAAGGAGTTATGTCGGCGGACTGTTGCAAAAGGATACATGGACAAGGCTTACGGAATGAGTGCCTCGCACAAGACCTATTCGACAGTAAGCGGCTGAGTCTCGTCTTTGACGTGTGCCCGCTGCTCGGCAGAGCGCAAAGTGTGATGCAGTAAAGCCGAACGTGCAAGGGTCGTTTCGTGAGCCCTGACATCCTCAAACGCGCGCTGTCCTATCTCCTGCCGATACTCCCGCGACTCGACGAGCCGAGCAAGAGCGTTCCGCCACTCGTCCTGCGTATCCGCCAGTAGGCCGTTCTCGCCATCTACGATCACACGGCGGAAGTCCATGCGTGGGCTTGCTACTGTTGGAACCTTGCAGATTGCCGCTTCGAGATACTTGACGCAGCTCTTCGCTTCAGTGAAAGGGTTGCCAGGCTCTAGAGGCGCTATGCTGATGTCAACTGTCGTGTAGAGGTACGGGAGATCCTGCCATCGCTGCAGTGGCAGACGGGCAACGCGCCGGCCAAAGCGCTCGAAGCGCTCGTCTAGATCGAGGAAGCCAACAACCTTTACAACCACCTCGGGGTAGCGATCGAGCGTCCATAGCAACGCATCTTCTGCTTCCAAGAAGTCACGGTTGTGAGTAGCCGTACCGCTGAAGTATCCTACAGTGACGGTATCGCGCTGGTGCCTGACGGACGCGGATACGTTTGCCTGCAATGCCGAATCAGCGCTTCGCAGCATCTCCAAACCCACTGCATTTGGAACGACAAAGACAGTATCATGGAAGGACAGGGCAAACTGGCGCAAAGATTCAGTACTGACGACGACCGCATCACAGGCCCGCATGGTTTGCTGAAGGCGGAAAAGCCCACCGATGTAATCTTCTCGCTTGTCTTTTTCCATGAGAGTCAGCACTGCGTCATACTGAGCAGTCGAAGGATCGAAGACGAGGTCGTCGGTATCAAAGAGTACTAGCTTTTGCTGTTGCTGTGCCGCGCTTATGAATCGCTTGACATCGGGGCCGAATGGGACGCGGTGCAGAATGAAGCAGGAATACTGCTCCACAGTTTCATCCAGGCGCACCGTACCATACTCGACGATATCAGTCGTGTATCCTTCGAATCCAAGCTGTTCGGCTTGGTGTACGCAACGGTAGACTCTGGAGCCACCTGCACAGCCAGAAATGAATATGAGTGACTTTGTACCTGAAGCTTTGGAGAGCTGTTGAGTGGTGGGTATATCACTAAGGTAGTATGCCCGCTTGCCAAGACTCCAGAATGTGACCTGCTTCGCAAGAGCGATAGGGCCTTTGTACCGCAGCACTGCGCGCGCGGCCCGGGCTAGCTTGACCAAGCGAACGCCGCGCGATGATTCAAGCGACGACAACTGCCACTTAGCCTCACTCAGCTGGCGTTCTAGTAAGTCAATGGTAGCCTCATACTGGCGCAGCCCGATGTCCATGTCTACCTGCATCATCTTTTGCTGTTGCTCGTAATGGGCAATCAAGGCTGCGGGTTCCGCACTCTCGAGTCCAAGTTCGGTACCAGACGAGCGAATGAGCTGTCCCGCGTTCTTTTTGTTGGACTGCCCCTGCGCATCTGATTGCCGGACCTCACTGCGATACTCCAGACGTGCGCCTAGCTCACGGAAGAACTCCTCTAGAGCTGGCCGCAGTTCCTGCGGCACGTCCAGCAGTGGGCGTAGCCCCGGAGGGGGAGTCTTGCCGACCAACACGACGCCTAACCCCTGACCATGGCAGAACTCGAGGTGACTGGGATACTGCTCTGTGAGTTCAGCCCAGAATTCCGATACTCCACGCTCGCGTCCCTCCTCCGCCACGCCATGTAGCAGAACGACGCCGTGCTCACTCATCTTGGGCAGCCAGGTGTGGAAGTCATGCTTCACAGCGTCGTAGGTGTGGTATCCGTCGATGTGGAGGAGATCGATCGAGCCATCCGTGAACAGGTCGTGGGCATCATCAAATTGAGACTGAATCAAAGATGAGAAAGATTTGTACCGAGCATCGTGGTATTCGCGCAGGTTGGCCAGCACCTCGGCTCCGTAATGGCCGGACTGGTCATCACCCGTCCAGTTGTCGACGGCATAGCAGTGGCAATCGAGTTCGAGTTCCTTTACTGCCTGACAAAGAGCGCAGTATGACACGCCACTTTGGGTTCCTAGCTCCACAAACCGGCCTGGCCGAAGCAGGTCGATAAGCAGCATGCCAAGAGGTATGTGCTGGGTCCAAGAAGACGTCACGTCGCGCTCTGGATAGGCAAAGCAAATCGGATGCTCGATAGGATTAAAACTCAAAGAGGTCCCCCGTGCAAGCCAGTAGAATGCACCGCCGTTCGAAGTATGTGCTTTCCAGCAAACATTTGTGGCACACTGGTGCATGCTAGCATACCTTAACTGCACTGCCAAGAATGGTACCGGAAAGTAGGAGTGCTCAAGAAAACTGCACTTCGCGCTGAAACGAGTCCAAATTGGCTACAGACGTGTAAGGCGGCGCACCCTATGCAATAAACTTCACACCGTGAGCGCCCCCTAACGAAAGCCACTAGTTGTCAGCATTGGTTACTCCGCAAATATGCACTCGTTACTGGTCTTGGAAGTTGTGTCAATGTCCTCCAGAAAAGGGAGTAGAGCATAGTATGTCTTCGGGAACGATTGATGGTGTGACCGTACAACAGTTGGCGCGTCACGCCGACGATCGCGGATACTTTGAAGAGCTGATTCGAGTCACCGATTCCTTTTTTGGCGAAGGGTTTGGACAGTTGAGCCACTCGAAGATGTACCCAGGGGTCGTGAAGGCCTGGCACATACATAAGACGCAGATAGACTGGTGGTATGTCGCCTTTGGTCGGCTGCGAGTAGCGCTCCATGATCTGCGCGAGGGCTCATCCACACGCGGCGTCACACAGGAGTTGCAGATGGGAGATGACCTCCCCCCAGTGCTACTCAAGATCCCTGCCGGAGTGGCCCATGGCTGCCGCGTTATTGGCGAGACACCGGCGCACCTTTTTTACGTCACGTCATGCACGTACAACCCAGAAGAAGAAGGGCGCATTTCGTTCGATGACTCAACAATCGGTTATGATTGGCTAAGCCGTCCTCCGATTAAGTAGTCGCACTTCACCACGCAAACGGGTTCGTAGCGGCGGATAAGAGGGGTATCCAAACGTGAAAGGCTTGATATTGAGTGGCGGCAAAGGTACTCGTTTACGCCCGCTCACTTACACTCGCGCCAAACAGTTGCTTCCGTTAGCCAACAAGCCAGTGCTCTTCTATGCGATCGAGGCGCTTGTATCAAGTGGGATTCGTGACCTGGGCATAGTTGTAGGAGATACTCACGAGGAGATTCGCGCTACTGTCGGAGACGGCTCGCGCTGGGGCGACGATGTACGGGTCCAGTATATTCAGCAAGAGGCGCCTCTAGGACTGGCCCACGCTGTGCTGACTGCGCGTGATTTCCTTGGCGGAGATCGTTTCATCATGTTTCTGGGTGATAACTTGATCGGCGAGTCGCTGAAGCCGATTGTGCAAGGTTTTGAAGATCCTTCTTGTTCATACCATTGCCGTATCTTGCTTACTCCAGTAGAGAATCCCTCGGAATTTGGAGTCGCCGAGCTCGATGCACTTCCAACCTCGGAGGCGATTGAAGATGCAGCGCTACCGGATAACGCATTACGTGTACGCCGTCTCGTGGAAAAGCCTTCAAAGCCGTTGAGCAACTTGGCTCTGGTTGGTGTGTATTGCTTCGACTCTCATATCATTGAGGCAGCTGAGAGTATCAAGCCTTCCGCGCGTGGCGAACTAGAGATAACTGATGCGATTCAATGGCTCATCGACGCTGGCTATGATGTTCGGCCACACCTTCTGGATGGCTATTGGATAGATACCGGTAAAATGGAGGACATCTTGTCGGCTAATCGGCAGGTATTGGCCACCATTGGACACAGCATCGATAGAACCGCCGAGATCGACGCGGCATCTCGTATACAGGGGAACGTGACTATCCAGGCGGGGGCCAGAGTCCACAATAGTACCATTCGAGGGCCGGCTATCATCGGCGAACGCACTCATATCGAGAATGCTTATGTGGGTCCGTTCTCTTCTATCTACCATGATGTGACCATCGAAGGCAGCGAGGTCGAATACTGCATCGTGCTGGAGAACAGCCGTATCCACAATGTTCCAACTCGCATCGAGGCAAGCCTGATTGGTCGCAATGTAGAGGTCTATGCCGAACCGCAGCGACCTCGTGCCCACAAGCTGATGCTCGGCGACTACAGCAAGGTTGGCCTGATGGAGCAGTAGCCTTTGACCCAGCCTGCAGTTCCACGGGATTATTGGTGGTATCGAACCGCGAAGCACAGCGACATGTTCAGAATAAAGGGGAGAGATCTTGGTCAGAGGAGTCACGAAAACCGTTCTCGTGACTGGTGGCGACGGTTTCATAGGCAGTAATTTCGTTCAACACCTGCTCGGCGAACGTGCCGATACTGCTGTCGTTGTGCTCGATAAGCTGACGTACGCCGGAAATGAAGAGAACTTGGCTCTGGCGAGCGAAAATCCCAACTTTAGTTTCATTTGCGGCGATATCTGTGACCGGCAGGTCGTGCGCACGGCGATGCAAGGGTGCGACTGGGTGGTGAACTTTGCCGCTGAGACCCATGTAGATCGGTCGATATTGGACCCGGGCGCCTTCGTGCGCACTGATGTCGAGGGAACGTACACCCTGCTGGAAATTGCTCGCGAGCTCGGAATTGAGCGTTTCGTACAGATCTCCACCGATGAAGTGTATGGTAACGCCGAGGCACCTGACGGTACTAGCCGCCCGTCCCTTGAGACCGATGCCTTAAAGCCTCTATCGCCGTATGCCGCCAGCAAGGCTGGAGCGGATCGCCTGGCCTACTCGTACTGGGCCACCTATGGCCTCCCAGTAGTGGTTACTCGCTGTTCCAACAACTATGGACCGTATCAATATCCTGAGAAGCAGCTACCGCTCTTCATTGCTAATGCGCTGGCCGATCGCCCGCTCCCGGTGTATGGCAACGGCCGCAATACCCGAGACTGGATACATGCCGTCGATCACTGTCGGGCACTGAAGCAGATTCTGGAAGCGCCGTCGGAGCTCGTCAACGGAGAGGTCTTCAACGTAGGGGCCGCTGAAGAACGCAGTATTTTGGAGAATGCCTTAGCAATATTGGATCACCTGGGCAAGTCTCATGACCTTATCAGTTTCGTGCCTGACCGGTTGGGCCATGTACGCCGTCACGCCGTAGATTCTGCCAAGCTGCAAAGAACTCTAGGATGGCAGCCTACGGTGCGCTTTCAGGAGGGTATTGCCTCGACGATTGACTGGTATCGCAATCACACGGAGTGGCTGGACCATGTCTTCGCCCGCCAGGATAGTTTCTTGAATCGTGCGCTCGCTCTTGCGGAGTCCCCCGCGGGAAGGTAGCGTACAAGTGGACAATCTGGTAATCATTGGAGCTGGCGGGGTCCTGGGTGCGAAATTAGTAGAGCAGGCGCTGTGGCAGATGGATGGGCAGATCTACGCCTTTACGCATGGATCTATCCCTGCTATTCCTGCTTCGGAATCGTCGCGTGTCATCTGGCACCAGCTAGAACTCAGCGACCCCTCTGCAGTGGCCGACGCGATTGCAGGTGTGCATCCTGATGTCGTCATCAACAGCGCAGCAATGACGAATGTCGATGCTTGTGAACTCCGTCGCGATGAAGCCTATGCCGCGAACGCTGATGGTCCGCGCCATCTGGCCGAGACGTGCGTACAACTAGGAGCCCGCCTCGTCCACGTGTCGACCGACTATGTTTTCCCCGGCGATGATGCACAACCCGGCCCCTACCAAGAAGATGCCCAGGTAAGGCCAGTCAATTATTATGGCTGGACCAAGCTCGAAGGTGAACGTGCCATAGAAGAGATCGGCGAAGGGCGCACGTCCTGGCTGATTGTGCGTACTGCACTCGTTTATGGCCATGTTCCCGGTGGCCGTACCAATTTCGTGAAGTGGCTAGTAGGTGAGCTGCGATCTGGCAGACGGGTCAAAATAGTGAGTGATCAGATTAACACGCCTACAGTTGCTGATGACCTGGCCGTAGCCCTTTTGCATCTAGCGCAGGGTGGCAGTGAAGGGGTGATCCATGTCACTGGACCTGATCTGCTCACCCGCTACGAGTGGGCTAAGGTCATTGCTTCCTCGTACGGACTGGACGACAGCTTAATTGACGTCATCTCAACGGCTGCGCTGAACCAGCCGGCTCAGCGACCATTACGCAGTGGGCTTCGTTCTCTGCGAGCAAGCGAATGGCAAAGCGTCCCGCTGCGTGGCGTGCGCGAGGGCCTTGGCGCGCTTGACCTGTCGTGACACTGTCATCTGATCACGTCATCTGACCCTGAAATGGTTCTATGGGCTGGAGGTAGACGTCCACCACCCGCTGACGGGTGCCCAGCGAACCCCGATACTAGCTGTCTTTAGTGACTCACGCACGGAGCAGCTGATCAAGACGCCCACTGCTAGCAAGAAAGTCCTGCGTGCTAGTCAGCAGAGGCAAAGTACGAGAAGATGGCAGCGAGCTTGAGCGTCCACCAGAGGCTAGGTGATCTTGCCAGCGGCACCAGCATCCTTTACTGCCGGCTAGGCTACTTTTCTCTGCGGGGATCGAGTGGAAACCCAGAGGCGGTCTTGAGTTCCTCATGCTCGGCGTTGGTGTCGGGAGATAACTCAGCGAACCAGGAGCGATGCGATGCAAGCGCTGATTCTGGCTGGAGGGGCGGGAACTCGTCTCCGCTCGGTGCTCGGCGACAACCTCAACAAACCAATGGCCCCAGTCGCCAACAAGCCGTTTCTGGAATACCTCATAATGTTCCTGCAGAAGCAGAACATTGACGACATCATTCTGTGCGTAGGTTACAAGGCAGGCCTCATCCAGTCCTATTTTGGTCAGGGTGACCAGTGGGGCGTGCGCCTGACATACTCCTGTGAAACGGAGTTTTTGGGTACCGGTGGGGCAGTGAAGCTGGCGGAGAACCTCGTGCGCGGGGACGAGTTCCTGGTCCTCAATGGTGATTCATTCTTTGACGTCGACCTCCGCGAGCTCGCCCGCTTCCACCATGAGGCAGGCGCTACCGCGACGCTGGCCCTCGCGCGGGTGGACAACGCACAACGCTACGGTGCGGTGCGTCTGGATGACGCGCGCCGAATCGTGGGCTTCACCGAAAAGGACAATGCAGCATCTTCGGGCCTCATCAATGGCGGTATCTACATGCTCACGCGCGATGTGCTCGGCATGATTCCGCCTAGACAGGTTTGCTCGTTGGAGCGTGAGGTGTTCCCCGCCCTGATCACACGCAACCTGTACGGGAGACCATTTCTGGGCTTCTTTATTGACATAGGAGTGCCTGCTGATTACATGCGTCTTCAGACGGATCCGTCACCGTTGTTCTCGCCTAACACGGAGAGGAGGCAGGCAACATGTTGATTCGTGCCAAGGCACCGCTGAGAATCAGCTTTGCAGGGGGAGGGACCGACGTTCCACCTTTTCCACAACTTGAGGGTGGATGCGTTCTCAGCACGACCATCAGCCGCTACGCATACTGCACGCTGCAAGGGCGCGACGACCAACACATCGGCGTCCACTCGCTGGACTACGGTCTGTCAGTCACCTATCCCCCCGAAGACACCTTGGAGTACGATGGCAAGCTTGATCTGGTGAAAGCAGCCATCCGCCAGCTCCGGCCTGCCGACACCCAGCGCGGTTTCGATCTTATGGTGCATAGCGACGCCCCTCCGGGCTCGGGTCTGGGGGCCTCTTCAGCAATGATAGTGGCGCTGGTCGGTGTCCTGAAGGAGTACGGCAATTTACCGCTCACCGACTATGAAGTCGCGGATCTGGCGTGCCATATCGAGCGCGAGGAGCTAGGCATCCAAGGCGGCCTACAAGACCAGTACGCAGCGACTTTCGGCGGTTGCAACTATATTGAGTTCCTCTCGGATCGTACCATCGTCAATCCTCTCAAGATCAGTCCCGACGTTATCAATGAGTTGCAATACAATCTACTGCTAGCCTATACGGGCACAATGCGCCTCTCGGGCCACATCATCCAGGATCAGGTGGACCGCTATGAGCGGCGTGAGCCCGAAACCATGGAAGCCTTGCGTGAGCTGAAGCGTCTCACCACCGAGATGAAGAACGCGCTGCTGCGGCGCGAACTCCGTGATTTTGGCGAACTCCTCCACCAGGAGTGGATGCACAAGAAGAAAGTGTCGTCCAAGATTTCCGGGGCGCAACTCGATGAGCTTTATAACGCGGCGCGCGAGCATGGGGCGTTAGGTGGCAAGGTAACCGGGGCCGGCGGCGGCGGCTATATGCTGCTCTACTGCCGCTCTGGTAGGAAACAAAATGTTGCAGAAAAGCTGAAGGAACTCGGGTGCACGATCACCGACTTCAGCTTGGAGCCCTTGGGCTTGCAAACTTGGAGGGTGAGTAATCATGGCTAAGGCGGTTAAGCAGACCGATATTGGGGGGGAGCCAGCCGATTTGAGCGAGTTGGCGGAGCAATCGGCACCATCAGAGACGCTCATCGCCAAGGGTATTCGGGCTCACATGGAGGTTACGCAGCAGCTCCTTCAGCAAACGCCCCTGTGCGCCGAGGTCGCGGACAGGCTCATCGAGGCGTTTACCGCCGGCAGGAAGGTCCTCCTCTGCGGCAACGGTGGCAGCGCCGCTGACGCGCAGCACATCGCGGCGGAGCTTGTCGGCAAGTTCTATTTCGACCGCCCAGCCCTACCGGCGGAGGCGCTGACCGTTAACACTTCCTCGGTGACGGCGATTGGGAACGACTATTCCTTTGATCAGGTCTTTTCTCGCCAGGTCGAGGCGTTCGGCGTCGCGGGAGACGTGTGCGTCGGTATCTCGACCAGTGGCAACTCGCGTAATATAGTCGAGGCCTTCCGCGTTGCTCGACGCAAGGGACTCGTCACGGTGGCGATGACGGGCGCGACTGGTGGCCAACTGGCAGCGGAGGCCGATTACTGCATCCGCGTCGCCTCGACGGATACACCGCGCATCCAGGAGCACCACATACTCGTCGGCCATATCCTCTGCGAGTTGGTAGAGCAAGCGCTCTTTGGAGATACCCTGGTGGCGGCGCGAGCCGGCGCAACGGTAACTGGGCAGGTATAGGATCTGGCCCGGGTTGTGGCTCAGATTAGCGATGTTCCTTCGACGATGTCACTCGAAGGAATATGGTTCCGACGACCCACAGGCAATCGTGAGTGGGGCAGCACCGGCGCGCGATGTGTGGCTGGCGGCGCATTGCACGCACGGCGCCGTGGATAGGAGATTGGCACCTTTGGAGGACATCAGCACAGTCTTTCTTGATCGGGACGGCGTGATCAACCGCCTGAGATCAGATTACGTCACTTCCTGGGACATGTTCGAGTTCTTGCCGCACGTGAAAGAAGCGATACGGATGCTGAGTACGGCCGGGATGCGGGTCGTGGTCGCCACGAACCAGCGCGCCGTCGCTCGTGGATTGCTGAGTGTCGCCGAACTCATGAGGATACACGACAACATGTGCGCCGAGTTAGCGGCGGCCGGGGCTACGATAAACGCTGTCTACTATTGCCCGCACGATAAGGGGCTCTGCGCCTGCCGTAAGCCAGAAGTGGGGATGTTCCTGCAGGCGCAGGGTGATTTCCCGGAGATCAACTTCCGTCGATCAGTGGTCGTCGGCGACTCGCTCACGGACATGCAAGCGGGCAGACGCCTTGGATGCCGGCTGATCCTCATTACCGACGCAGGACGCACAGACCGCGCTGACGAAGGCCTAGACGCGGTACAGGCCGAAGGAATACTTCTGGATGGGTCTGCGCGTACGCTATATGAGGCGGTCGCCCGGTACATTGTCCCGGTTTCTGTGCGCATAGCCACTGACTGATTGCGGGAGGCTTCGAGTACCTAATACGCTGATTGCACAAAAACTGTTGCGTCTCTGCAGAGCCTCGTCTAAACATTTTGCGCCCCGGCGCCTGGTCGTAAGCGCGTTATCTGCTGCGCAAGTCCCGCTGACCTGCTAGGTGTATTTCTACCTTTGTGTTCAATGAACATTCTGAGTCGTGGACGGCTGAAGCCTGCGCTAGTTTGTTGGCCCTGATATTCCCGATGGATGCTGATGCGCTGAAAAGATGGATGTGTCGAAAATCAGGAGCAGATATTGCTCGGGCGCGTTCGGCGCGACGTTGAGTATATAGTTGCCCTGCGCATCCTTCTTCAGTGACGTTCCTGATGGGTACTGGATGTCGCTGGCGAGATGACCGTACTTCTTGATGATGACCTGAGCGGCGGCGGGCGTCGCATCGACACCGAGTGCGACCTGGTGATTATTGGCCCACCAGGAGCCAATCCAGCTCGGGATCGTTGTCCAGTTGGCGTCAGGCCTCGTAGGACTGCTCAGCAGCGATGGTGGCAAGACGCCCGCATTGACCAGATCCTGAACGGTGATTGACGTGGTGCCAGGAGCCTGAGCATGGGAGGACACATAGATTGCCAGCGCCCGATAGAAGTAATCTGCCTCAGCGGTGAGCTTATCGGTTTTCACCTTGGTCGGGACACCCCAGAATATGACTAGCCCCTGCTGATCATACGTGGGCGGACCCAACACCCAATCTACCGCTGCGCGCAAGGCTGCTCTGATCGGTTGGCCATCTGACGAGATGAAGGCAGCCTCCTGGACGTGTAAGGTTGGAAGCGTCGCCTCCAATGCGCCTTCAAAGATGTCCGGCGGGATGTCTGGTACCTGCATCGTTGTCAGCATCTGCGGGTTTTCAATGTTCGCGACCGTCGAGCCGTAATTGTTGGGGGAACGGAACCCGTAGACGCCAGCGGAAGCCAGAATCCCCATATCCACGTTGACTTGATCCAGTGGGGACAGAAAGACAAGCGCCTTGTTATTCAGATAGGTGTTGGATACAGTTGGATTCGCCAGAATTTGCACGGTTTGAGGGTACGTGGTGGATGGCAACGGGAAAGTTGGAAACCACAGCAGCGCCACCAGCGCCAACGACGCGACATTGACCACGCGCGCTAGATTGACTCGCGGAAGACGCGCCTCACGATCATACCGATTGGCCGCCACCGTCAGTAAGATCACGGCCGTGTACTCAAAGTACAAGCCAAAGCGGGACGGAAGCGTAGCCTGGAGCAGGGGCAAGTGAGAGAGCGGTCCCCAAGGCATTTGCAAGTCGCTAATATAACCATCAATATGCAGGTTCGCGCCAAGGGATAGCACCATCATCACCACAGAACTCGACAGCAACACGCGGGTCAGTTTGCTGTTCCAGGTGCGCGCGCCTGCGATGATCAGTAGCACAATCGCAGGTAGCGAGAGATAGCCGTCTATCTCTGATACGTTGCCCGTGAAGTGCGCCGCGATCTGAGAGGTCGTATTGTCGTGAACCAAGAACAGTGGTGTCGGGATAATGAACGCGAGAAGATCATTGACGACAGTCAGTTGGTAGCTGGGATCAACGATCTCTCCGGGACCAACACTCTGCTTGAAGTTGAGCAATCCAGGCGCCATGAGCAGCAGCGGAAGTGCCAGCCCAACGACAACCTTCAGATTGGCGGACTGCCGCAACTTCGTCCACATCGTCTTCGGCGCAAAGAGACAGGCGCACAAAAAGATGACGACGCCGAAGAGCGCTGCAGAGAGCGCCAGTTCCAGAGAGAGGTAGAAAATCGCGGTGACACAGAACCCCATACAGAAACCCTCGATCGCCGATGGAGGCTTCTGCGCGGTGAACCATCGGGTGATGAGATAGCCGAGGGCGAAGTCAAACCCGATGAACCACAGTTGGAAGTGGCTATAATCCTGAGGGGAGAGGTACGGTGTGAGGACAAAGAGGGCGGTCCCAATCCACGCGAAGGCGCGATTGACGCCCAATCGCTTGAGTGTGAGGTTGCCGAACACCAGAATCATCAGGTAATTGACGATGAAGATGAGGTTGGTTGTCGCCGCGACGCCGATGATGCGATAAAGCCAGCCAAACAACAATCCCAGGGTAATGACTGTGGTTTGGCTCATCAGATTCGTTCCGCCGGGAGCTCCAAACGCGTGGGTAACGAAGAGCGGCTGCTGGTGTGTGATGGCATACCAGACCCAGCCGATGTACCACTGGAACATGCCAGGATCACCAGGCGCGCCAGGATACGCGGGGGAGACGAACAATGGGCGACCCAAGAATACACGCAAGTAGACAAAGAGCAGGTAGACGGCGATGAACCATTCCGCCACATGCGCCACAAGTGATCTAGCATAGGGGCGCGCGCGTGATGGTATGGCTATAGGGACAGCAGCCAGCATATATCCCCACCTTTATGTACAAATTGTCTCAACGAGCGTTCTAAGTCGTGAAAGGCGAGTGGTTTTCCTAGAAGGCGCTAAAGCGGAAGCGCAAGAGCGCGCCCATAGCGGAGAAGGCGTCGCTCAGCTTGATCTTCTTCCCGCTGTCATAGGTCCGTCTCTCGTACGTAATCGGGACCTCGACGATGCGGCGGTGTTGTCGCAATAATTTGGCGGTTATCTCAGGCTCAAAG
>JBKQTH010000311.1:0-3082 GCA_052143275.1 Ktedonobacterales bacterium
GGGCAAGGCTGCATGGCGAGGGGTTTGCAAGTGGGTTTATCGGGTAGTCTATCTTCCTGATCAAACGCACTTGAGGTCTCAGACCCTCACTGCCAGGTGTTTCAGGAGAGACATGTCGAAATCGCGCAGACAATTCTTGACCATGCCCCTCTTGCCCTGCTGGGAGCTGCCGCCGTGGCTTATAGCCAAACCGAGAAGCCCGCCGATCTGCCTCCCGGCGCCCCACCTGCGTTCGGCACTGCACCGGCTGTTGGGCCTGCGGTGTCGCCTTCCACCTTCGCCGAAGCTGAAAAGCTGATGCAGGAGGAGTTGAGCGGCGATGAACTTGCCTTGGCAGCCGGCAACTGGCGCAGCGCCATGGCACCGCTCTATGAGAGAAGGACAGGGCCGCGCAAAGTGGCGTTGGAACCAACCCTGGCGCCTTGGTCGCGTTGGGACGCTGTACTGCCCGGTGAAAAGGCTGGCCCGGAGCGTGATCGGTTTATCCGGAGCAAAACCCATCCCGGGCCCGTACCGGCCAGCGACGAAGACCTTGCCTTCGCGCCTTTAACCCAGCTCTCGCGCTGGATCGAGGAACGACAGCTTAGCTCAGAGCGGCTAACGCTTGTCTATCTGGGGCGACTGGAGCAATTCAATCCTAGACTGCGCTGCGTCATCACGCTCACCAGTGAATTGGCGCTCGCCCAAGCCAAGGCTGCCGATCTGGAAATTGCTGCGGGCATGTACCGGGGGCCGCTGCACGGCATCCCCTGGGGTGCCAAAGATCTTCTTGATACCGCTGGCATCCCTACCACGTATGGCGCCGAGCCATTCCGGAACCGTGTGCCCACGGCGGACGCAACTGTCGTGAAACGTCTGCACGAAGCGGGCGCAGTGCTGGTCGCCAAACTGAGTTTGGGTGCGCTGGCGCTCAACGACATCTGGTTCGGCGGCCAAACGATGAACCCGTGGTTGCTGGAGGAAGGGTCGTCGGGCTCAAGCGCAGGCCCTGGCGCCGCCACTGCAGCGGGATTGGTGGGTTTCGCGATCGGAAGTGAAACGGGCGGCAGCATCGTAAGTCCGTCCATGCGCTGCGGAGTTACCGGATTGCGGCCAACCTACGGCCGTGTGCCGCGTACCGGTGCGATGACGCTATGCTGGTCGCTCGACAAGCTCGGCCCTATGACCCGCAGTGTCGAGGATGCAATGCTGGTGCTGAAGGCCATCTCCGGGTCCGACGCGGGCGACCTGTCGAGCGTACCCAGCAGCCTTGACTTCGATGCAGGCGCGAGTGTGCAGGGGTTGCGCGTAGGCTACTTCCCCGGATGGATGAAGCAGAGCCCCGCCACTGACGTGGACCGCGCCGCCCTGGAGGCCGTCAAGAAGCTGGGGATGGTTCCGGTGGAGGTAGCCATTCCCGACTGGCCCTATGACTCGCTCGACCTGATCCTGTTCGCCGAAGCGGCAGCCGCCTTCGAGGAACTGACGCTCAGTCGCGAGGTGAATCAGCTTAAGGTTCAGGTGCCCGACGCTTGGCCCAACACTTTCCGCCAAGCGCGGTTTCTTTCAGCCGTGGACTTCGTACAAGCCGATCGGTTCCGGCGCAAGGTGGCGACCGAGATGGCCCGCGTCTTCTCCCAGGTGGACCTGCTTCTCGTGCCTTCGCTGCGCGACGAAATGCTCACCATTACCAACTTCACCGGGCATCCCTCGCTCACACTGCGCGCGGGCTTTGTCGAGGTCTCCGAGGCACGCAGCGACTGGGCGCCAGACCCCGCCAGGCCGTTGCCGACCTTCTCGCCGCCGCGTCGCGTCCCCCACGGCGTCACCCTGATCGGGCGGCTCTTTGACGAGGGCACGCTGGGGCGCGCTGGCCTCGCGCTGGAGCGCAGCTTCGGCGTGGTCGGGGACCGGCCCGGGTTCTAAAATCGGCTGCGATCCTTTGACGCTTCTTCACAGCCCGGCTCTGGGCCGATGCATCCCCAGACGGCCGCATGGCATCTCGTCGCGGCCAAACGACAGCGCATGGCCCGATGCCAGTTGTGAGGAGCGTGGGTAATCCTTTGGGCTCGTTACCTCAGTCCGACCATTTTCCCCTCAGCCCAAATGGCATGCCAGTTTGCGCTCCCCGCTGCTTGATGTATAGCCCCAGAAGAGACCATCCGCTCAGCAGGTCGCTCTCGCGTTCGTTCGAAATCGGAACCCACCCGCGACCTGGAAGTCATACTTTGTGTCCAGGGTTACGGATCCCAATCTTCCCTCGTGCAGTCATACCGGGAGCCGCGCATGTCGGAATGCCCGAGCATTCTTGCCATGATAGTCGCGGACTATCTGGCCTTGGCCACGCAGGACGTACTTATAGGTCGTCAACCCTGCCAGACCCACCGGGCCACGAGCATGCAGTTTGCTGGTACTGACTCCAACCTCAGCTCCGAATCCATATCGGTATCCGTCGGCGAACCGCGTCGAGGCGTTGTGATAGACGCCGGCTGCATCCACTTCCCGGAGAAACCGCTCGGCTGTGGTCTGGTCGGCCGTGACAATCGTCTCCGTGTGTCCGGAGCCAAAGCGATGCACATGGTCAATCGCGTCGTCGATGTCGCCCACGACTCGAACTGCAAGAACCAGGTCTCCGTATTCCTTGTGCCATTCGCCGTCAGGCACAGCGTCGACCTTGTGGCTCCACAATATTGCGCGGGTCTTCTCGCATCCGCGCAGGCGGACACCTCGGGATTGCATCCGTTCTACCAGTTCCGGCAGGAAAGAGGCCGCAATCGCGTCATTCACCAATACTGTCTCAGCGGCATTGCAAGCCGCCGGATAATCCGTCTTGGCATCGTCGATGATGGCGAGTGCCATCTCCGGATCGGCCGCCTCGTCCACGTAAACGTGGCAGATGCCTTCGGCGTGCCCCAGCACCGGAATGCGCGTTGCCGATTGCACGAATTCCACCAGTTGCTTCGGTCCTCGTGGGATCACGAGGTCAACCAGATCCCACATGCCCAGCAGGGCATCAACCGCCTCTCTGCCGGCGACCAGATTGACAGCATCTTCCGTAAGGAGACACTTGCGGAGTCCGCAATGGATTGTCTCGACCAGCAAT
>JBKQTH010000312.1:0-2875 GCA_052143275.1 Ktedonobacterales bacterium
ATGGAGCCGAGCCAGCTTCCGGACCGCTTTCTTGCGGTTCTTCCCGCCTTTCTGGCGGCGGCTTACCACCCGCTGGAGCCGTTTCAGCTTCTTCAGACGCCGCTTGAGATGGCGCGGGTTCTCGATCACCGTCCCATCGGAGAGAGTGGCCAGGTGGGTGATCCCCAGATCGATCCCCACCACTGGGCCGGAGTTCTGGGGTACCGCCTGTTCCTGCTCCACCTGCAGACTCACGTACCAGTGCCCTGCCTGCTCACTCACCGTGGCCGAGAGGATCTTCACCCCACCGGTCGGCAGATACCCGCGCTCTTTGAGCCGCAGCCGCCCTAATCGAGGCAGCACGATCGCCTCAGCCGACACCAAGATCCGGCCAGTCAGCCGGAAACTGCCCAGGCCCTTCTTCTTGGTCTTGAAGCGGGGATACCCCAGCTTCCCCGTCCACTTCCCCTGTTTCTTGAGCGCACACCGCCGGAAGAAGTTGTTGAAGGCCGCATCCAGGTTCCACAGGGCTTCCTGCGGGGCACACTTGGAGACGGTGTACATCCAGGGGACGTGGGTCTGCTTGAGAGCGTTGAGCTCACGATGCAGCTCGATGGCGGTGGGGCTCCTCTTGCTCGCTTTATAGCGCTCTTGCTTGACCTGCAGTCCCCAGTTGTAAGCCCAGCGAGCGGCGCCGGCATGCTGGCGGCAGGCCGTCACCTGCCGGTCATTCAGAGCCAGTTCCGTTCGGTAGGCGCGCTGCACCAGCATCCCGCATCTCCCTGTCAGGCCCCGGCTGTCCTGTCGAGAGGGAGGCCTTCACTTCTCGATTGCTAGAACAAGTGTATCATATCCTCCTGCTGCGGTCAAGGAGAACAGACGGATACACATGGGCACAAATGGGTATATTCTCTGCAACGTTCATAACCCCATTGTCGCCGAGGCGGCTGACGGCCAGATCGTTACCCTGGATGGGATCGTTCGGTTCTGACCGCCAGATCGCATCTCACCAGTGCGCACCATTCCCGAATGCTTCAGTGCGCTTATCGGGCCGTGCCAGCGCAATCATAAGGGTGGAGTTCGTAGCCAACGGCTTACCGTCATAGGAGCCGATCAGACGTTCCACAGTGAAGCCGGTGGCGGCGAAGAGGGAGACGAACTCACTGGGAAAGTAGACATGCATGGTGAAATGCGACTCATAGGCGCGGCACTTGCCATCCACCGTACAAATCGTGTAGGAAAAGGCATGCAGTGCCAGCTGGGTGGTGGGGCAATACGTGGTTACAACGCTGCGTAGCAAGTGCGTGCCGTTGGAATCGCGTACATCAAGGTCGGTAGTGCGCGGCGTTCCCGTGGTGGCCTGCGCCAGCTGGCCAAGGCTGGGAGCGGTTACTTCTACGGCCAGCAGGCCGCCGGCAACCAGGTGCTCGTGCAGAACACGCCAGGCAGACAGTTGTTCGTCGAGACTGGTAAGGTGATGCGCAACGCCATACGGCATCATGATGACGTCAAACTGCTCAGTCAGCTGCAGTTCACACACATCTGCCTGAAGTAAACGCAACGCAGCACGAACGGCCGGTGGCTCGCTTGCTGCGCGTTCTTCAGCGCGCCGGAGCATGGTCGGTTCACTATCTATTCCCGTCACGGTGAAGCCAGCGGAGTTACCGGCGCGCGCCAGAGGTATCGTGAGCCGGCCGGTACCGCAACCTACCTCCAGCACTCTCCGCGGATGCTCGCACGCCAGGACGCCCCGCCAGAAGCTCAGGTCATCTTCTCCATGCGCCGCCATTTCCAGCTCATAATCCTCTGGATGGCGATAAATCTCTTCAACTGCCATGGGCTCGGCTCCCTCGCAAGTATTTATGCACATCTTATGCCATATATCCGGTCGACCGGTGATGCCGAACCCAGCGCTGTATCACCGGCCAGTGATCCGTTTCGCGGCCGAGGACCTCGAGGTGCCGGCGAAGGCGCTAAGGCTCCGAGCCTCATCTCTGTGGCATGGAGTATGCCATCGTGTATACGCTTGGTGTTCCCGCACCCGAAGTTAGCGAAACCCAAGAGACTTAGGCCACAATGGAGAACCAGTGTATGCTGACTAAGCAACCAGCTAAGCGTATTAGAAACAAATTACGGGCCAGACGGCAACGCCTGTCTTCACGGGCAGGCAGAGGCGGACTTCTGGTGAGACTCGTGGTCGCCGCCGCCGCGAGCTTCCTCCTGGTTCAGGGGTTGACGCTCGCCGCGATCGCGGCGACGGTCGCCGCGCTGGTGGCGGTAGATACCCAGCGCAAGCGCCGCCATGCTCCGTTCGCGCCGTTTCCCCATAGCGAGCTGCAACCTGTGACTCACGGTGACAACCAGCTGGAGATTTTTACCTATGGTGAGGATCTCTACCAGGCAATGCTACGGGCCATCGACAGGGCCAAGGAATGTATCTTTCTGGAAACCTACATCTGGAAAAATGATGAGGTGGGGCAGCAATTCAAAGATCATCTCGCGCGCAAAGCCGAAGAGGGAGTGCAGGTCTACTGTATCTATGATGCGGTCGGAAATCTGGTTGTGCCGGGATCCTTCAAGCGGTTTCCACCGTCGATACATATGCTGGCGTATTTTCCATTCAAGCGCCCTCGCCAGCTCCTCGATCCCCGCCGCTACGCGCTTGATCACCGCAAGCTCCTCATTGTGGATGACTATGAGGCCTTCATTGGAGGCTACAATCTCGGGCAGGTCTATGCCACCCAGTGGCGCGATACTCACCTGCGTGTTACCGGACCCGCCGCCGCTCGTCTGGGGCGATCCTTCGCCGAGTTCTGGAATCAAAATACCAAAGAGCAGGACCACATTACCCGCACCTACCACAGAGGTTTTGATACCAGCCTCGTAGTTCGTGGCA
>JBKQTH010000313.1:0-9991 GCA_052143275.1 Ktedonobacterales bacterium
CGAAAGCGTGGACCGAGCAACGCCCGCACCCACCCATCCAAGAGTTCCGCCAGACGCGGACGAGCCTCTTCCGTAATTTCCACAAGCAGCTGATTCAGGAGCGAGTGTGTCCGCTCTGCGACGAGCAAAGCCTGCTCCGCCTCTTGGACGGCCGACTCTCGCGTGAGCGCCTGCTTCATAGCTTCCTCAGCCACCTCCAGCTGGGCCTCGACACGCGCAAAGTGCGTGGAAGCCTCGCGGGCCTGCTCTAACAGCGAGTCGCGTGAGGCAGTGGCATCTGAAAGGCATTCCTTCGCGAGCGCGAGCGACTCAGCAAGCGAGGTCTCATCCATGAGTGCCTCCTCTAGCTGCTGATGTTTCGCATCAAGAGCCTGCAGTTGCCGAGCAAGCTCGTCTACGTCCTGGCGTATCTCGGGTGCGGCAGTACAGATCGGCTGTAGGCGTACGATATCCGCCTCTGCCAGAGCCCGCTGATCTGCTGTAGCACGCTGGGTGTTGTGGGCGTCGGCATCATAGGACAGTGCAAGCTCGTCCGGAGAAAAGGTCGACAGTTGTGTGGCCAGCTCCTCTATCTGGCGCTGCACAGTCGCCATCTCGCCAGGTATCTCGTCGTAGGAGTAAAGGTTCTCCTGATGCTCCGATCGGACGTGTTCTCGGTCCTCGATGCGCCGCTTCAGTGCTGCCGCCGTCTCTCCGAGCGCGGCCACTTTCTGAGTTGCCTGCGTCTCATCTTGCCGGGCGCTGTCACGTTCCTGTCCGTAGTGGGCGAGCACGTCCTCCAAGCGGTCCCCGAGGACCTGGCCACACATATCACAGGCACCATCTCGGCCCAGCTGACGGGCAGCCGCTAAACGCTGCTCCGCGCGTTCTCGAAGCTCGCAGGCCTGCTGGCGCTGTTGTGCCACGCGCGCCTGCTCCTGCTCCTGTGTTGCAAGTTCCTCGCGCAGCACTTTCAGTGCGACGTCGTCATAGGCGAGAGCGTGCTGGAGATCCTCGCGCTCGCACTGCCGCGGAGTGAGGCGCTCAGCGAGGTCGCGCTGTAGCTCTGCCTGTCGCAGGCGTGCCTGATCGATCGCTTCCAGTCGATCCCATTGTTCCACATACGCGAGCGCGTCGGTCGTTTGCTCGAGCACTGCCTCTGCTGTGGCAAGCGCTTGCTGAGCAGCAGTAACCTCGTCCAGCCGCCGCAGTGCCCTTTTATGATTGGATTCGAGCGCGGCGCGATTTGACTGGAGCAGACCAAACGTACGGCGCTGCTCGGCGAGCATGTTTGCGCGCTGGTCAATCGCCGCGACTGCGGCAAAGGCCTCGTCATAGTGGTGTTGTGCCTCTCTGGCAGCTGCAGCTGATGCCTCGCACTCTCGGCGCGCTGCCTCACACAGGCGCACCAGCGCATCGCGCGCCAACAGGGCCTCGGCACTGGACTTTCCCAGGCTTCCCTGGGCGATTTCAAGGCGATTGTTCTTTGCTTTGCGCTCTGCATCGGCTAGCGTGAGCGCATGTTCCACCTGCTCGATGCCGATCAAGCGATTCACGAGCCGCTTCCGCTCCTGTGGCTCAAGCGTCTGCAGTCCGGCCACCTCCTTCTGCCGGGCGACGAACGTGCCGTGATACGCGTCCGGCGTGAGGTGCAGGAGTTCAATCACTTTCATCGTGACCGGCTTGGCACCCACGGCGAGTGCATCCACGGACCCTTGCAGCCGGATCATGGTCTCCTGCTGCGAGCGGACAATCTCGTAGCGCTGCCCATGCACTTCCAGGATGAGCTCAACCCGCGTGACCAGCTTACTGCCCTGTTGGCGCCCGCGCGATGGAATGTCAGCCAGCTTGTCGCCCTTGGGCAGCACCGCCTGCGCCGGTCCGTACAACGCATAGCCAATCGCCTCGATAAGCTTGCTCTTGCCGACCCCGTTGGGACCGCAGATCCCGCAGAGGCCCTCTGGGAAGTGCAGCACTGTCGGTTCGAGGTATTGCCGGTAGCCAGTGAGCTTGAGAGTAACGAGCTTCACGTGCTGTCCGCCTCTCCGTCCTTGCCACTCAGCGCGAGATCGGCTTCCGTGACCATCGTCGCCGCGCGCACCAGAAAGTCGGTCCCCAACTGCTGCACAGCCAGGCGGAATGCTGCATCGCCGTCCATCTGTCCTACCAGTTGCTCAAATCGTGAGACAGCGTCGCCGCCTTCCACGAGACCGGATCGCACCGCTTCCCACCGCTGCTCACGCGCACGCAGGCTGATTACCAACCCAGCAGCATTAGCGAATAGCTGTTCAACGGTCCGAGACGAGAGGGTGCGCCGCACCAGGGGATCAAGCTGCTCGACGACGACCTGGCAGTATGCACCACTCGCTGGTACCGCACTCACCTGGTGCTCCAAGGCAGCCAACACGTCGTCCGCGGAGCAACCACTAGCATCATCGAGCCCGTAGGCGTGCATCGGCCGAGTAGCGATTTCGACCCGCTCCACTGTGACCGCCGCCCCACTGAAAGTCACTTCGTTGAAGCCAAAATGGTAGCGGGGGCGGAAGTCGAGAGGAGTTATCATCGCCGTAGCGCCTGCATAAAAGGCGGTCGTCGTGGCAGGCACCTGGCTAAAGCGGTGACAGTGGCCAAGGGCAACGTAAGCGAATCGAGAGGCGCACGACGAGATACTCACATCAGTCGCCGGACGCCCAGTCCTATAGAAGGGCAGCCCATCAGCCACGCCGTGGGCGACAAGTACATTATGGTACCGCACATCACATTCGGCTTGATCTGGACGTGCACCCTCCAGGAGTGCACGGTGCGGAAACACATGCAGCAACACCGTCCCGACTTGTATGCGCTCCGCATGCTCACAAACGACTTGCACGAGCGGAAGGTGCCCAAGGAGCCGTAGAACATGACCTTGGCTCCGATCGCGTGGGCTCTCCTGGTTGCCTTCGACAATCACGACAGGTATCCCAGCATCAGAAAGCCGTCGCAACTGTGTCATGGCAAAGTCGAGCAAATGGGCGGATGGACGGGCACTGTCGAAAAGATTGCCAGAGTGCACAACCAGTGCGGGCAGGGAGCGCTCAAGTATCCGGTCCACTGTCCGCATGAGGCCCAGCATCAGGTCCGCTTCGTGTTGACGTATAGGGACGCTCGGCCGCCAGGGATCTTCAACAAGTTGTTCGAACCCTTGTCCCCGGTAGCCCAAATGTGTGTCTGAGAGATGGACGAGGTTCATGTGGTCACCACCTCCAGTGTCTTAAGGCGGCGACGCGCGGTGGCCTCGGACACGGCGTAACGCTCCGCGAGGAAAGCCACGCACACTCCAAATTGCGCAATATCGTCTTGCAGTGCAGCGGCCGGCAGGAGAAAGGCCCCTGCGAATGCGTCGGCTTCGGCTTCGACGTCGTCTGCTGAGTTCCCGTCGGTGGTATCCTCGGAGTCTACCTTTGCCTGAGTGCACCGCCGATACGCCCAGGCAGCACTTGACTCGGTCCGCTGGGCATGTAAGGAGTAGTGCCCCAACTCGTGTGCGATTGAAAATCGCTGCCGCACCTCAGTGTCGTATTGCTCGTAGAGGATTGCAGGGCATGCAGGATCGCCCTCCAAAACGGCTGCGAGGCGCCTCTGACTACGTTCTAAGTTGGGTCTCGGGTCCACCGTCCCAAGAGTGAGCAACATTGCTGCAAGCGCCATGTCACATACGCGCTCCACTGGTGCGCCGTACGCGCGGGCCCTCTCATCCGCCAAGCCCTGGCGGCTTGAGCTACTTCCTCGATACTACGAAGGCGACTAGTCTCAATCATGGTCATTTGGCTCCGAGAGGCTCGGCTTTCTCGTGCGTCTCTGTGGTCGGGTAAAGTGCAGCCCCTGAGCGTCAGCACTCGAAGTAGGTGAGAGCTGCGCCAACGCCTGGTTTAGCCAGCGCATGAATGCGGTAAGGAATGCGATCGGCAGTCTGGCTTGTTTTACTGCCCGGCCCACCATGGCGCTGCGCTGCGCGGGATCGAGGAGGCGTTCGATCGGGGTCGGATCGCGTTCCAATAGCGCAAGTGACTCGGCAGGGAGTTCCGGCAGTTCGTCGCGATCGAGGCGCATCAGCTCACCAAGTGTTTGGACACTGCTGGTCCGCACCCAGGCGTGTCCAGGATGACGAGCAGCGAGCTTTTGGAGGAACAACGCCTGCACGCGAGTGCGCTCAGCTTCTGGTGCCTGCCAAGCTGCGTCGATGGCATCGAAAAGAGCGCCAAGTCGTTCGACCTCCCTGCGCTCGGCTTCGGAGAGGTCGATCGGGAGCCCTTCCTGGGACCCAGACAGTACTAAGTCGACTAACATGGCAAAGCGTGCATCATCAAACTGATTAGGAGAGGTCATGGAGCAACCCCCTTTCTTCAGCAACACGGTAGGCATGTCTTATGGCGCGCTGCATCCGCTTCTTCACTACATCCTCCGTAAGATGCAGCTGGGCGGCGGTTTCGGCCACACTGAGATCGTGGACGCTTCGCAGGATCAACACTTGACGCTCTTCCTTGGTGAGTGCATCAAGAATCACGTTAGACGCGTATTGGGCGGTATCGTCTGACACAACGGCCTCCTCCGGCGTATCACCGAGCACATCTGGTAACTCTCGCAAATTACCCCATACGGTCTCATCCACCTGAGGTGTCACCTGCCTTGCCTTCCGCAGGCGACGGTACGTATCGATGCTTCGAAGCCGCACAATTCGACACAAGAGGGCCCTACCGTTTTCGATTTGCCGCTGCCCGTCCAAGAGTTCATAGAACTCTATGTACGCCTCAGCGACGATGTCCTCTGCCATCTCAGCGGGGAGCTTTGAGCGCGCAATGGCCAAGAGCAAAGGCGTTGAGAGGAATACTAGCTCTTCAAACAGCTCATGCGCACGCTCCGTGTCACTGGCTTTCCAGGCAGTCTGCAAGTTGTGCACGAGGGGCTGCCACCGTTGATGCGCCACAGTTGCTGCCACTTCAGTGCTATGCTGATCATGAGTAGTCATCGAGAGCTGCGTACCTCCCCTTGCGGAGTCTCAGTGAGATCCTCACTGTTGGCATATATGGGTCACAGATCGATACGAAAAGCTGGGTGCACAACCGCTACCCCATTATATAGGTCGTGGGAGCACAGTGGCGCGTGCCGTTATATGTCGAGGAGAAGTGCAACGCATTTAGTTCAGTGCGGGATAGCTTGTAGGAAGAGTTGCGGCACTGGATTGTTGGAGCGTGTTTTGCAATGAGCGAGAGGGCGGAATTTGCTCGCTTCGACTCCGCCTTGGGAGGTCATGGGAGCGTGCTCTACACGGCCTGAGCGTCAGGACGGACAGAGCGGTAAAGAGCGAGGGACAACCGTGGAGATTAACATCGCCGGTGGACTGTTATGCTGCCAGGGTCGTCTCCTGCTGGGGAAACGCTCAGTTCACCGCAGGGCCTATCCAGGGGTGTGGGACGTGCCGGGCGGACACGTAGAGGCAGGCGAGACGACCGAACAGACGCTGGTGCGGGAACTCCGTGAGGAACTTGATGTCACTCCCACCCAGTGGCGGGAGGTGGCGGTGCTCCGCGCGCCAGCTATGGGTGAGGAGGATGCCCACGTGCTCCGGCTGCACCTGTTTGTGGTCACCGGATGGCGTGGAGAGCCCCGTAATCTGCTGCCCGACGAGCACGAGGCACTCGCCTGGTTCACCTTGGAGGAAACCACCAAGCTGACGCTGGCCCATGCTGAGTACCCACGACTCTTCGCTGAAGCGCTGGAACTCGTGCCGTAGATGATCCGGGCGAGCTTCGGCAATCGTCCAGCCAGAATGCGTATTACCCCAGGGCTAACGCATGAGGGATTGCTCACAATAGGCTGAGGGGTTAGAGTAAGGGTACCATGTCATGTTGATCGGAGTGCCCCTTGCTCAAACACCTCATCAATGCATTTGCCGAGATAGACGATCCCCGATGTGCCTACAAAGTGGAGTACGACCTGCTTGAGATTGTGATCATGGCCATCTGTGGCGTGATTGCAGGCGCTGAGAGTTGGGAGGATATTGCGCTGTATGCCCAGAGCAAGGAGGCGTGGCTGAAAAACTTTCTGGCGCTGAAGCATGGCATTCCCTCCCATGACACGTTTCGCCGAGTGTTCATGCTGATTGATCCTACCCAATTCGAGCAGTGTTTTCGTCACTGGGTGGGGCAGTGGCTGGGAGCCACTCAAATCGGGCACGTGGCCATCGATGGAAAGACGATACGCCATTCCTTTGACCGTAAACGGGACCAATCGCCTCTGCATTTGGTGAGTGCGTGGGAAAGTCGAGCAACGTGTGGTGTTAGGTCAGGTAGCCGTAGACCGCAAATCCAATGAGATTACCGCTATTCCTGCGCTGCTCGCAGGTTTGGCAATCGCTGGTGGGCTGGTCACCATCGACGCGGTCGGCTGCCAGAAATCCATCGCACAGGCGATTCTTGATCAGCATGCTGACTATGTACTCACAGTGAAGGGGAATCAACACCACACCTTGCAAGCGGTGGAAGCCTGGTTTGAGGAGCATGCCTTTGCCGTACCAGCTTCTTTGAAGCCCGTGCTGGATGCCTTTGATGAACATCATGGTCGTCTCACCCGCCGCCGAGTCTTTGCGCATCCGGCACCCAGCGAACTAACCGTACTCGAGGACTGGCCTGGCATCAAGAGCATCCTGGCGGTGGAATCGATTCGGATGGTCAATCCACATGGAGCCGTCACAGCAGAAAAACGGTATTTTCTGTCCAGTGTGCCCGTTGAAGACGAGCGGCAGATCGCCGCGATCCGTCAACACTGGTCGATTGAAAACCGTCTGCATTGGGTGTTGGATGTCACGTTTCAAGAGGATGCTTCCCGCGTCCGAGACCAGCATGCTCGACACAATCTCGCCGTGCTGCGAAAAATCGCTTGCAATCTGATCCAGCACAGCACAACTGCGGGTAGTGTCCGAGGCAGGCGAAAACAGG
This sequence comes from Ktedonobacterales bacterium, assembly GCA_052143275.1. Taxonomy (GTDB): domain Bacteria; phylum Chloroflexota; class Ktedonobacteria; order Ktedonobacterales; family JADMIN01; genus JAJPKE01. The sequence continues at coordinate 6,954 of JBKQTH010000313.1, forward strand.
CTGCTTGGAATAATGACTTTGTGGCCCAATTGCTCAGCTGAGTCTCATGCATTAGCCCTGCACTGACGGGCCGTTTCCGGTTGTCCTTACTCCGACACATAAGGCACGATGCGTTCCAGCAATGCCCACAGGTGTTCGACCATATCCGTCGGGGAATAGGGCATTGATTGGGTAATCCACCATTCCAGCACGCCGACGGCTGCCGATGCCAGAAATTGGGCGCTCACCTCCTTGTTCATGTCTGGGGGGATGCCGCTCGCATCAAAATATGCTCTGAGACTCTGCACCATCACTGCCATCAGGCGGTTTCTGAACGTTGGGATGCCTTTGTTGACCAGGAGCGTCCTGAATAAGAAGGCATGCTGCTCGAGATATGCGAAGATGCGCTGCCCTGCAGCCTTCGTCGGATGAGGCATCGTACCGCCAGGTAGGCAGTCTTCCAATAGGTGCGTCAGGTGGGTATCGATGCATTGATCCAGCAGGTCGAATTTATCCACGTAATGCAAATAGACCGTGCCCCGGTTGACATCCGCTCGCTCCGCGATTTCGTTCATGGTAATGTGCTCAAAGTCTTTCTCGGCCAGTAGCCCGACAAACGACTCGAGAATGGCTTGCTGTGATTTGCGGACGCGTCTATCTAGAGCATACCCCCTGTAGGGTGTTGCACGATGTTCTTTCTCCATGATGAACAATCCCCCCGAAGGTGTTCATTACTCAACACCTTCGGCAAATTTCCCTATTGATGAAAGCCCATGGTTCTCGTAGCATTGTACTGAACAAACGTTGGTAAATCAACAGATGATTAGGAGGACGTGTAGGGCTACCACACGCTCTCTTGAAAATTCCGGAGAACAGGATAGCGACGAGGAGAGCAAAAAATATGGATATTCTGGTCTATGGGGCAGGCGCGATTGGCAGCGTCTATGCCGCCAAGCTCCAGGAGGCAGGAAACAACGTAGCACTGCTGGCACGTGGGCAAAGGGCGGTGTCGTTGCGCACCCATGGTATTCAACTTGAGGATGCAACAACCGGACGAAGGACGACAACCCCAGTGTCCGTGGTCGAACAGCTCGCTCCCACCGATAGGTACGATGTCGTCCTCGTGACGGTACGATACGACCAGCTGGATTCCATCTTGCCGATCCTGGCGGCCAATCGTCAGGTTTCCACGCTGCTGTTCCTGCTCAACAATCCGGCTGGAATGCGACACGTTGAGCAGCTGGATCCGCAGCGCGTCGTTCCTGGCTTTCCATCCGTTGGTGGCGTCAGCGACGGGGATGTCGTGCACAATTACACTCTTCGCCAGCTGCCGACGATGCTGGGCGAAGCTGATGGCCATATGACGCCACGCCTTCACCAACTCGTGGCAACTTTCAAGCAGGCAGGATTCAAGGTGGCGTTGAGTCCCGACATGCAAACGTGGCTGAAAACCCACGCGATCGTGGATATGGGCCTCCTCGCTGCCGTCCGGATGACCGGAGGGAGTGCCCAGCTGGCACGGTCACGCCGGAACGTGGTGATGCTGGTGCAATCCATTCGGGAAGGGCTGCTGGCCCTCCGAGCGCTTGGCACACCCCTGACACCCTTCTGGGTAACCTTGCTCTTTCTCTGGCTCCCCCGCTGGCTCACCGTCATCCTCTTCCGATCGCTTCTGCGCACCCGTATGGCCGTGCGGGGAATCGACGCGCATCTGGGTGACGACCTTGAAGAGCTTCGCCAGATGGCACGAGAGATCATGGTGCAACTGAGCCGCTCATCCTTCGCCACACCAACGTTGAATCGCCTACTGCTGGCCTTAGAGTAGGCTATCAGGTGCGCGTAGTGTCCGAGGCAGACGAAAACAGGCCGCTTGGAATGATGGCTTTGCGGCCCAATTGCTCAGCTGGGTCTCATGCGTTAGCCCTGCGTATTACCCCTTTTCAAACAGTTAATCAAAGGCTACTACGCTCTGCCTTCCCGACGTGGCGGTAATAAGTGGTCCGTGGGATCCCTAGTGTCCGGCAAATCTCGGTGATACTTCGGTGTGGGTCAGTGGCCAAGTGCTGCGCGAGCGCGAGCTTTTTTGGATCATACCGCGTGGTGCCACGCGGTCTACCGCCATTGCGCCCCCGAGCTCGCGCAGCAGCGAGACCTGCTTGCGTTCTCTCCACAATCAAGGCACGTTCAAATTCGGCCAGTGCGCCAAATAGATGAAAGATTAGGGTACCCCCAGGTGTTGTGGTGTCGATTTGCTCGGTCAGACTCCTGAGGCCAACACCGCGGTGTTCCAGCTCCTGCACGACCTCAATTAGATGCTTGAGCGACCGTCCTAGGCGATCGAGGCGCCACACTACCAAAGTGTCGCCGGTCCTGAGGCGAGACAGCGCATTGTCCAAACCTGCCCGGCGATCTTTAGTGCCGCTGACTGTATCGGTGCAAATGTCAACGCAGCCAGCTGCAGTAAGCGCATCGCGCTGCAGTGCAAGAGTTTGGTCTACTGTGGACACTCGCGCATAGCCGATCAGCATTGTTCTTCGCCCTCGCGTCTCATGCATACCTAGAAGTGCTGTCTTTCTAATATAGAACTGTACCATAAACTCAGCGACATGCCTAGAGTGAAACACAGATTAGTGGAACGAGTTTCCGATACAATATGCTCCAAGGAACAGGCATGAACGAGGGACAATATAATTGCTGTACCAAATAACGTAGGTTTTCTGGTACAGTTCTATATCTCCAACACCGCCCGGTCCTAACATCTTTGTGGCCATTTTAACTGATCGCATGGACCAGTTCAGAGGAGCCAGACAGGGTCTTTGGCCACTTTTAACAGCCACGCGCGTAGAACGGGATTCGGATGTGCAACCTCGAAAGTGATGGGGGAACGAACCCGGGTGTGACTATACCCATAACTTGTCGCGTAGTACAAATTGGAACCATAAAGCGTCGGAAAGTACAGCAACAGCACGGAACAGATCTGCTTGCCGAAGTCGGAAGTCAATGGAACCTGGAGAAGGTCACGCCCGTTGGGTGCAACCGATCGCTTGAGGGTTGGTGTC
>JBKQTH010000314.1:0-39822 GCA_052143275.1 Ktedonobacterales bacterium
ACAAAGAAGAACCAGAAGAAGGAGAAGGAGAAGGATATATGCGAATAGCCCAGATTGCGCCGTTACAAGTCGCTACTCCTCCAACCAGATATGGGGGAACCGAGCGAGTCATCTCCTGCCTCACCGAAGGGTTAGTCCGGTTAGGGCACGAGGTGACCCTGTTTGCGACCGGCGATTCACAGACCAGCGCGCGGCTGGTTCCCGGAATCCGCGAGGCGATAAACTTCGCTAGCGATGTAGACGCCGGTGCTTACCATCTGGCCATGTTGGAAGAGGTCTACCAACGAGCCAATGAGTTTGATATCATCCATTCCCATCTCGATTATCTGACTCTACCCTTCCTTGCCACCACCGATGTTCCAACGGTCATTACGCTCCATGGGCGGATAGACCGGGACGAGTTCAGAAGGGTTTTTCAGACGTTCAGCCGGGCGTACCCACCCTCATCACTACCTCAGTATGTAGCGATCAGTGAGTCACAACGCCGTATGCTGCCGGATTTGAGCTGGGCGGCAACGATCCATCACGGTATCGATGTGAGAAGTTTTCCGTTCTACCCGACTCCCGGGAGCTATTTGTGCTTCATCGGGCGTATCGCCCCGGAGAAAGGTCCAGAGCGGGCCATCGAGATCGCCAAGCGAGCTGGTGTGCCTCTCAAGATAGCCGCCAAGGTGGATCCTAACGATCGTGCCTACTTTACCAGGGTGATAGAGCCATTACTGGACCATCCCCTGATCGAGTTTCTCGGAGAAATCGATGAGGTTGAGAAGCGCAAGCTCATGGGTAGAGCTCTGGCACTATTATTGCCAATTGTGTGGCCAGAGCCCTTTGGCGTGGTATTTATCGAGGCGCTGGCCTGCGGCACACCAGTGCTGACCAGTCCTATTGGTGCTGCACCCGAGCTTCTACGCGACGGAGTCACGGGTTTCTTTGGTGACACCGTGGATGATTTAGCTCAGGCGGTTACCTGGTTGCCGCAGATTGAGCGCGCCGCCTGCCGCAGAGAAGCCGCAGAGCGCTTTGACCAGAGGCGTATGGCCTTGGATTATGCCAAGCTCTATGCCCGATTGTCTAATGCTCAGATCCGGCCGGAAGACCGGGCGGCCACACGCGTAGAATCTCATATCTCAGGGATAAGCACGGGTGTGGGGCGGAGAGCGGCACCAACGACGTTGTAAAGGTGAACCAAATGGAAGAATTGGTTAGAGCGGAGTCAATAGATCTACACGAACAGCGTTGCCCCGATTGCGGCATCGTTCTCGAGAGTGCGCGTGATTACGCTGCGGTCTGCGAGGTGTGCGGTGAGCCACTTTGTCGTGACTGCACCGCCGCGCACGCCAGACGTGAAGAAGCAATGATCTGCGTCGATTGCTGGGAGAGCGATATTCTTACCAGTGAAGAGTGAGTGAGTGAGTGACCCGGCCTAGGCGGGAGGTGCGACCACCAGATGGTTCGCCACTTCGACAATGCCTGGTGCGCTCAGGGCCGCCCCTTCAGCGGCTCGCAGCTCGGCGTAGGAGCGAACTCTGCCCTGCAAGACTACTTTGTCTCCCGAGACCTGTACCGTAATGTTTTGAGAATCAGTCTCAGCATTACGCAGTAACGCTCGCTCGATGCGTTCTCTGACATCCTTGGGAGCGGGACTGGCTAGAAGCACGGTGATTCGGTTGATCACGCCTTTGACCGCTGCCAGGTGATGGACCACGCGCTCCGCCTCCTGACGCTGAAAGGGAACATCCACCACTCCCTGCAGGGTAACCCAGCCATGCGAAACCACGATCTCCAATCTATCGCTGGGAATATCAGCGTCCCAGGCCAGCGCGGCGAGGACAATCTGAGCCAGGTCGGCATCGGTTCGCTCGGCTGAACTGGGCACGTGAACCTCTATCTCGTTGGCTACCGCCCGCACTCCCAGTACATTCAGGGCTGCCTCCTGTGCCGCCAGTCGCTTGGTATACGAATCTAGCACACCGCGAAGTGTCACGATGCCGCCCTTCACCGACACGCCTACCTCGCTCGGACTTACCCTAGGGTCCCAGTCCAGTTCCTCCAGCACGAGCTGCTGGATATGCTCATCATTAGAAGTCTGATTAGTTGATGTAGTTGATGTAGTTGATGTCACGGTCGTTCCTCCTCTCTCCTTCTCATGCGCCGATCGGCTCTCATGTTAAGGAAATTCGCTACAACTGTTCCTCGAGTGCCACTTCATCTTGGGCCACTTCATCGCATACCGTCCTCACGGAGCAGTCACAAAAGCCCAGGAATATCTCACAAGGGCAGCTGTGCTTGCTAAAGATTGAGCTTTCAGGGTGACTTTGTGTCATACGGCCGGTGCCCTGTGATCTTGGTGTGAGAAATGCTGCCTAAGTTTTGTATCATACTGTGGTGTTCCATTCCGGCCGCCGGAGCGCCGGAGTGAGTAAGGCGCCAACGAGTTCACTAGGAGGCAGAGTGTGTCACAGTTGGAACGCGAGTCGAAACCGCGGGTGGTAGAGGATCAGGTCGTACGCAGTGAGGTGCTGCACCTCCTCAAGGGAGGCAATGCCCACATGACCTTTGAAGAAGCGGTCAAGCAATTTCCCGTGGATCGGATCAATAGCAAATTTCCCAACGGCACTTACACGTCGTGGCATTTGCTCGAGCATATCCGGCTGGCCCAACGGGATATTTTGGACTTCATAGTTCACCCCGACTATCAGGAGAAAGAGTGGCCGCGGGACTTCTGGCCGCCACAGAATCAGGAAGCTTCCGAACAGGACTGGCAGCAGACCATTGCCTCGTTTGAAGCTGATGCGCAGGCCTTACAATCGCTGGCAGGCGATCTTGGGGTCGACCTGTATGCGCCTATACCTCACGGTAGCGGGCAGACTATACTCCGCGAACTGCTTCTGGTTGCGGACCACAACGCTTATCACATAGGCGAATTTGCTATAGCGAGACAGATGATGGGCACCTGGGACAAGGACCACAGCTAAGTTGTTGTGATGGTAGCTCGGGTCCCTAACCCAACGGACCCGTAAATCGGAACGGAGAGTACCTATGCCTACCGCCCAGCAAGAGACCGCCCGAGATCTATTTCGCCGCCTGGCCGCACTTGAGCCGCTGCCGGTGCCCGAGCACGAGCCCGGCGTCACGTTCCGCGATTGGCCGCCCGAGGGCGCCGAGGTTTCCGCAGGCGCTGCCGGTCCTTCGGCGACCGATACCACGAAATATGTTCCAGTCCTGAGCGTCTACCTGGATATGCGTCCACTGATTGACGGCGCCCGTCCCGCCGAACGGCCTGGCCGTGTGACTTTGCGTGAGCGGCTTCATCAGATCGAGGCAACGTTTGCGCCGCGAGGCGTGGCTTTCGATGCGGTGCGTGACGGAGCCGGCCAAATTGAGCGCTATCTCGATACCCAGGTTCCTCCTTCGACTACAGGTCTAGCGATCTTCGCTAGCCGCCCGCACCAGCTCTTTGAGGCACTGGTCATAGATGTTCCCCTGGAAACACAGGTTGTGGCCGCCGCTTTGCCCGACCTGTTTCAGCTGGCACGTGCCTTAGCTGATCAGGAGGTAACCGTCGTGGCAGTAGTGGAAGTAAATGCCGCACGGCTCTTTCTGCTGCACCAGGGAGGTTTGCGTGAGCTGCGTAAGATGGCCGATGATCCTAAGTACTTTCACATGGTTCACGGGGCCAACGCCATGAATCAGGCTCATTTCCAGCGACATGCTGTCCGGACGCGGGAGAAGTTCGCTACCGAGGTCGCCAGGCAGATTGACCAGCTGGTGGCACGTGAGCATGCTTCCCGGGTTATACTGGCGGGCGAGGTGGAGGCTTTGCCGCTCGTTCGTGAGGCACTCTCCCCGGAGGCGGCCAAGCTGGTAGGCGAACTTCCCCGATCACTCGGAGAGACGGAGTTCACTGCGCCTGCCGAGATCATCCTGGAAGAGATCAAGCCGCTGCTGCAAGCAGCCAAGGCCGATCAGGAGCGCACCGTAGTCGAGAGGTTAGTGGTGGCGGTCCAATCCGATAAACTGGGAGTGGCCGGTTTGGAACCGACACGTCGCGCACTCTCCTACGGGCAGGTCGACACACTGATCCTGCTGGCAGATGTGACCAAGTCGCCGGGCATGTCGGTAGACACACGTACCGAGCTCATCGACCTGGCAACCAAGACTGACGCCGATATTAATATTGTCGACACCAGTCCGCAGCTGCAGCAGCTAGGTGGCGTTGGTGCACTCCTGCGCTATCGCATCGAGCCGGAGCCGGAGCCGGAGCCGGAGCCGTAGTCTTGAGCCACGTCACGACTTGACATCGCTGCCGCAATAATGACAGAGAGGTCCGTCCGTGGCGAGGCACACCAGTTGTGACCGCCTTTGTGATCTTCAGTCGATAAATCGTGACCGTGATGTGACCTGCCTGATCTCATAATCAAGTGTTAGGAACACTAGATCCGTAGCATTTAGTGTGAGAAAGCGAGCACATGTATGTCATCGACAATGAGGCTCCGCAGTGATCTGGACATTCAGTCGGATGTCCTGGACGAATTGAATTGGACGGCCAATGTAAAGGCTAACGAGATCGGAGTGGCCGTGAGCGAGGGGGTCGTTACCCTCACCGGCACGGTGGAAAGCTATCTGGCTCGGCAAGCCGCGCAGGATGCGGCGCTGCGCGTTCGCGGAGTACACGCAGTGGCCAACGAGATCGACGTTCGACTGCATACGTCCGCAGAGCGAACCGATAGCGATCTCGCGCTGGCGATCTGTAACGCTCTCAAGTGGGATGCGGCCATACCTACCGACCAGCTGGATGTAGCGGTCTCACACGGCTTCGTTACCCTCAAGGGGCAGGTAGAGTGGTACTATCAGCGGGAAGCGGCCGCGCGCGTGGTGCAGCGACTAGCGGGAGTGAAGGGCGTCAACAACCTGGTTACGGTGGCGGCCCATCCTGCTCCCGCAGATATCAAGCAGCGGATAGAGCGAGCGATGGTTCGCAATGCCGAGGTGGATGCCGATAGCATCACGGTATCGGTGGAGGGAAACGTCGCCGTCCTGAGGGGTAAGGTGCGCTCCTATGCCGAGAAGGTCGCTGCCGGACGCACAGCCTGGCTGGCACCGGGTATCGTGACGGTAGACAACAAGATCGAGATCACCTACGACGACTAATCGCTTACGACGGCTAGAAGAAGAGCTGGCCGAAGTCCTGGTCTAGCTCGGCAAGTACACAGGCGACCGCCGGTGCCACCGCTGCCCTCACCCTGGTCGACAGTCCAGCACCGGCGGTAAAATCCTGGCCTTCTATAGCCAGCACAATGAGCGTCTCCGGTAGAGAGCCCAGTATACGGCTCAGCTCTATGGCCTGCTGAAGGCTGAAGCTATGGCTTGAATAGGGGGAAAGCGGGTACGGCAGCGGATCACGGTGGGCCTCGATACGATGGATGGCACCGGCAGTGGCCCCCGAGTAGGCCGCATCTACCAGGATGACTCGCTGGCTGCGTTGCCAGGCTTCGAGGAGCGACGTTCCCTCGCCGGTGTGCAGAGAGGTGGCTACGCCCGGAAGATGGAGTTCGCGCACCGCTTTGGCCACTACCAAGCCTACGCCGTCGTCGCCTCGCCACTCGTTGCCTATCCCAATAACCTGAGCCGGCAACTCTTCCTCACGACCTTTCGACGTTTAGGCGCAGGAAGTGGGTGGCGCAGGAGATACAGGGGTCGTAATTACGAATGGTCTGTTCGCACTTCATCGCCAGCTGATCATCAGGAAGATCCAGCGTCTCGGCGGCAAAGTGCCGCAGGTCCTCCTCGATCATCTTCTGGTTCTGTGAGGTTGGCGGAATGATGGTGGCCTCCTCGATCTGCCCCTGCTCATCCAGGCGATACCGATGATATAGAAGGCCGCGCGGCGCCTCGGTACAGGCATAGCCGGTTGCCGCCACTGGTCGAAGCTCGGCGCCGGCAACCGGTGGCTCATAACTTTCGATGATTCGCACCGCTTCATCCAGGGCGTAGAGCACTTCAATGCTACGAACTACAATGCTCTTGAATGGGTTGCGGCAAACCGCATCCAACCCAACCGACTCGGCGGTGGCCCGGGCGAGAGACGAGAGCCGCTCGAAGTTGAGGTTGTACCTGGCCAGCGCTCCCACCAGGTAGGCGCCGTGTCCAGTATGGGTGGACTGCAGGGCATGCGAATAGCGAGCCTGCTCCTCCACGAAATGATCCTGAAACTGGCTGGCGTCGCAATCCAGTCCTCTACTAGACACTATCCGGCCTTCGTTCATGGGATACTCTTGCGGATGGCGCAGCGCGACAAACTCGTAGTCGTACGTATAGTCGGGGAAGGGAAATCCCGCGACCCAATGAGCTGAGTCGACGGCGGCATCGCGAGCCTGCTTGAGCGGCTCGAGAAGCGGCATAAGTTCTCGCTTAGTTGGGACGCGATAGAAGCCTCCTACCCGCACATTGATAGGATGTATCTCGCGCCCGCCAAGCAGGGCTATGATCGCGTTACCTGCCTTCTTCATCTGCAGCCCGCGCGCTACCGCCGCCGGCTGATCTTTGGCCATTTGGAGCACATCGGGATAGCCAAGAAAGTCGGGACCATGCAGCATATAGATGTGCAACAAATGGCTCTCGATCCATTCACCACAGTACATAAGGCGGCGCAAGGCATGCAGCCGTTCGTCCACCGTTATTCCAAAGGCGTTCTCGATGGCATGAACAGCACTCATCTGATATGCCACCGGGCAGATACCACAGATGCGCGCGGTGATATCGGGAGCCTCGCCGTAGGCTCGCCCACGTAAGAACGCCTCGAAGAACCGAGGCGGCTCAAAGATCTGCAACTCAGCCTTGGTCACCCGGCCGTCCTCGATCTTGAGATTCAGACCGGTCTCACCCTCTACCCGGGCCAGGTAGCCGATGTTAATCGTCTTTTCCGGCATTGGCCTCACTCTCCTCCTGGAATGCCGGCGCCGCGGCGTTGAAGGTCCGATAGACTCGCAGCAGGTCACGGTGGCTGGCGCCCAGTTGCCCGAAACGACCGCTTAAAGACGCGGTATTGGTGGTCTCCTGTGGTCCAAAGCACCCATAGCAACCGCGCCCATATGATGGACAAATGGCGCCACAGCCGGCATGGGTCACCGGCCCCAGGCAGGGAATGCCACGCGCCACCATGACGCAGACAGTCAACCTCTGCTTACATTCTACACAGACACTGTGCGCCGGGGTATTAGGCCTGCGGTGGTGCAGCAAGGCGCTGACCACTTCGATCAGCTGGAGTTTATTGATGGGACAGCCCCGCAGCTCAAAATCGACGGCTACATGGTCGGCTATGGCCGTGGACGTCGCCAGGGTCTGGATGAATTCCGGGGACGGATACACGATACTCTGGAAGTCCGCGACGTTGGCAAAGTTTCGCAGCGCCTGGATTCCACCTGCGGTCGCGCAGGCGCCAATCGTCACCAGCAGCCGGGAGATGGCTCGAATCCGGCGGATATGCTCGCGATCGTCAGCCGTGGTAATCGATCCCTCGACCAGCGAAAGGTCATACGGGCCGGAGACCTCGGCGCTGGTTGCTTCGGGAAAATGCGCGATGTCAACTAGACTCGCAATTGCGAGCAACTCGTCCTCGCAATCCAGCAGGCTAAGCTGGCAGCCATCGCAGGAAGCGAATTTCCACACCGCCAGCTTCAGGCGATGCGTTGATCGAATCGGCGCGTTAGGCATATCAGATCTCCCGCTCCTCCAGCAGTTGCTGCACTCGTTGGTAGGGAAAGACCGGGCCATCCTTACAGATGAAAAAAGAGCTATATTGGCAGTGCCCGCAGAAGCCGATCGCACACTGCATGTTGCGCTCCATGGAGACGAAGATGTGATCCGGAGCAACCCCCTGCTGCTCCAGTCCAAGCGCCGCAAAGCGCATCATGATCTCTGGGCCGCAGACCATGGCGATCACCGATTTTGGATCGTAGGTGGTCTGAGGCAGCAACCTGGTCACCACTCCGACCCGGCCGTTCCAGGACGCCGTAGCCTGGTCCACCGTGATGGCGACATCAATTCCAGCATGCTGCCAGGCGGCAATCTCACTCTGAAACAGGAGAATGTCCGGCGTGCGCGCGCCGTAGAGCAGCTCAACTTTCCCATAGCGCTGCCGGTGCGCGATCAGATGGTAGATGGCCGCACGCAGAGGCGCCAGACCAATGCCGCCTGCGAGTAGGGCAACATCATGCCCCTCCGCCAACTCCAACGGCCAGCCAGTTCCGAACGGGCCACGCACTCCTACCAGATCGCCCTTTTGCAGCTCGCAGACCGCCCGCGAGACCACACCTACGGCGCGGGTGGTATGGATGAGAAATTCGCTCTGGGCCGGGTCGCTACTGATTGAGAGAGGAATCTCGCCTACCCCAAACACATAAATCATATTGAACTGCCCAGCGACAAAGCTGGGCAGTTCCCCAGCCACTGGTCGCAACTCCATGGATACGGTCTCGGGTATCTCCTCTTCAGTTCGCTGAACCGAGTAGATTCGCGGCACCATAGGATCGGCTGGAGCAGTGCTCATACCCGGTCTCGCTTTCCCTGGCCATAGATGTCGAGTAGCCCCAGTCGTGCAGCCTGCAAGCGCTGTATCACTACGCCGGCGATTCGCTTCATCAATTCATAGCCAAATGAGCGATTGCTTTCACACAGCTCCCGTATACTTACGCCATCGAGCACAATGGCCTGCACCGTATCGATAGCGCGTCCGCTAAAATGCCATTTGAACGGTGGAAAAAGCCACGACCAGCCCAGGCACTCGCCGGCTTCAATCGTCTCGACGACGATCTGGCCACGCTCCGCTCCATTGATTTCGAGAGCCACTCTTCCGTGTTCAATGAGATAGCAGACCTGCGCTGCGTGCCTTTCACGCAGTAGATAGGTGCCGGGAGCAAACCGCTCAACTCGAGCATGCGCAGCCAGCAAATCCAGGTATTCGCCGTCGAGTGCGCGCAAAAAAGGGTGCTGTGCCACATGATCGCCGATCGGCACCACCGGCTGGGTCGACTCAGTCATCTCTGTCATATATGCCCTTTCTGCCTTTTCTGCCCTTTCTGCCCTTTCTGCCTCTTCTGTCCTTTCTCGGTACCGGTAGCTGTAGAGCTATCTTCCTCGGCACTTTGCCGTATGGCCCGCACCTCAACGGTGATGTCGATCCCAACCGGGCACCAGGTAATGCAGCGCCCGCAGCCGACGCAACCCGATGTGCCGAACTGATCAAACCAGGTTGCCAGCTTATGGGTCATCCACTGTCGATAGCGCGACTTGGTCGAGGCGCGGATACTCCCACCAGCAATATGTGAAAAGTCCATGGTAAAGCAGGAGTCCCAATGCTGCCACCGCTCGGCCACCTGGCCCAACAGATCGGTAGTATCCTGGACCGACGTGCAGAAACAGGTGGGACAGACCATGGTACAGTTAGTACAACTGAGACAACGGGTGGCGACCTCACTCCAGCGGGGGTGCTCGGGCTGGCCGGTGAGAAGTTCGACGATACCCTCGGTCTGAAGTGTTCGTCCCATGCTGGCCGCAGTCGCGTTCATAGTCGTTTCGGCGGCCGAGAGGTCCGCCTTAGCCGCCGGGCGGTGAGGGACTCTCTCCAGGAGATCTACCCCAAGTTCCGAGCCCGCTTCCACCAGGAAATCGTGACGGTTGGCATCCAGCAGCTCGACCAGGCTCAGATCAAAGTCACCGTTTACCCGTGGACCGGTCCCCATCGACACACAAAAGCAGGTATTCCCCGCCTGAGCGCAATTTACGGCGATGATGCAGACCCGGTCACGTCGCTGTTGATAGTCACGGTCCACAAAGGGACCCTTCACAAATACCTGGTCCTGTATTGCAATCGCATGAAGCTCACAGGCGCGCACTCCAAGAAATGCCAGTTTGGGAGGTAGCGCCTCGTCAACCGTGATATCAACCGTGCCTGGCCGTCTCTCGGCACGCCAGAGTCGCAGACGTGGCAGGTGCAGGTACTGCTTCCAGGACTGAGGGCCGACATTATAGCCGAACAGGGCGGCATCGTCGCGGCGTTTGAGCCTGTAGGTTCCCGCCTCCTGCTCATCCGTATAGCCAATGGGCAGGTCGTCCACCGTGGCAAGCTCGTCATAGACGATCGCACCCTCACGCAGCGTGGGGCCGACGATCTGGAATCCGAGAGTATGCAGAGCCGCAAAGAGCTCAGGGAAATCATCTCGCGCCACGATGACCGGAGCCCGCTCGGTAACCGGGGGCGAAGGCTGTTGCATCTATGTCCTCGCACGGCTCCGGCACTATCGGAGCCTCCTCACTGGCTTTCTCAGGTCTCCTCACACTGACAAAATCATATGCCAGCGAACTGGTGCATGTACAGGGTGACTTGGCCGTGAGAAGGGCTGCGAGAGGCGCTCGTGATGATTTCATCTCCGGTTGTGATGTCATTGTGACCTGGAAGCGCAATTCTTAATTGTGTCGAGGTTGTGCGTAAGGCTCTCATGCTAGCTAAGGCAGCGCCCTTAGAGGCTTGGAAAAGATACTCATGAAAATTGGCATCCCCAAAGAAATAAAGGCCAGTGAGACTCGGGTGGCTCTTACCCCTTCAGCAGTGCCGCTACTACTCAAGGATGGACACCAGGTATTTATTCAATCCGGCGCGGGCCTGCAGTCCTACTGTGCCGACGACCTTTATATTCAGGCCGGCGCCGCTATACTGGCTGACGCTCCAGCGCTGTACCAGCAGGCGGATGCCATTTTCAAGGTTCAGCCACCTGCCCTACTGGTAGCGAACCAGCAGCACGAAGCCGAGCTGCTGCGCGAAGGCACTATCTACCTGGGATTGCTGGCTCCGCTGGCCAATCCAGGCGTCATCCAAACCCTTGCCGAGCGCCAGATCACCAGCTATGCGCTTGACTACGTGCCGAGACTCTCGCGTGCTCAAGGTATGGATGCCCTTACCTCCATGGCCACCGTTGCCGGCTATCAGGCAGTTTTGTTGGCGGCCGAGCGGCTGGGCAAGATGTTTCCTCTACTCATGACCGCCGCTGGAACCATCTCACCGGCCGGTGTCCTGGTTCTCGGTGCCGGCGTTGCCGGGCTCCAAGCCATTGCCACCGCTAAGCGGCTGGGTGCCAGAGTATTCGCCTTCGATCCCCGTAAAGCGGTGCGGGAGCAGATCCAGAGCCTGGGAGCTACCTTTGTGGAGATGGAGATTGCCGAAGACTTCGAGTCCGCCGGTGGCTATGCCGTGGAGCAGTCCAGCCAGTTCCTGGAGCAGGAGCAAGAAACCATCAGGGCACAGTTGCCGCATATTGATGTGGTGATCTGTACCGCTCAGGTCTTCGGCAAGCGGGCACCTCTCCTCATTACTGAGCCGATGCTGCAGGAGATGCGTCCCGGCAGTGTCATCGTCGACCTGGCGGTAGAGCAAGGTGGCAACTGTGCCCATGCCGAGCCGGACGAAGTGGTTAACCAGTATGGGGTCACCATCATTGGGGCGGGAAATCTACCGGCGGCGGTTCCAGTCGATGCCAGCCAGCTCTATGCCCGCAACGTCGTCAACCTCTTCCGCTATCTCTATCCCGGTAGTGGCGCACCGCTGGATGCAGAGGATGAAATTGCCATTGCTACCTGCCTCACCCGTGGGGGGAAGATCGTCCACCCCGAGCTTGAGGCTGCTATCGTAGGTAATCAAGCCAAAGGAGCAGCGGTATGAATGCCACTCTCATTCAGTCTCTTTACATCGTAATTCTGGCCGGGTTCGTCGGCTACGAAGTGATTCGCCGAGTTCCGCCACTATTGCATACACCGCTGATGTCGACCACCAATGCTATCTCAGGCATCTCGCTGGTGGGCTCGCTGGTAGCCGCAGGCAGCAATCAGGGTCTGGCCAGCACCATACTCGGTGTCATTGCGGTGACGGCCGCAACCATCAACGTAGTCGGCGGCTTTATGATTACCGACCGGATGCTCCGGATGTTCCGACGCGGTGACGTTCGGCGCGAGGAGCACCAGTCGTGAACACCGTACTGCTAGATTTTTGCTACCTCGCCGCCGCCCTTCTCTTTATCATGGGCCTGAAGGGCCTGGACTCGCCGACTACCGCACGGCGCGGGCTGGTACTGGCCGAGATCGGCATGCTGCTGGCCATTGTCGGCACCTTGCTCAGCCATGAGATTGTGCAGTACCAGTGGATCCTGGTTGGGCTGGTAGTCGGATCCGCTATCGGATCGGCCATGGCCATCTTCATGCCCATGACCGCTATGCCTCAGCGGATCGCCATCTCGCACTCTTTTGGCGCTCTGGCGGCGACCCTGGTCGGCATCACCACCTACATCGCGCGCACCACCAACCTTACGCATACCCTTATGATCGCGCTTGGCTTTGAAGTGCTCATGGGCTCGCTGACCATCACCGGCAGCCTGATGGCCTTCTCGAAGCTGCAGGGGATACTTCCCGGCGCACCGCTGACCTACCGATTCCAGAACTTCGTGACGATTGGGCTCTTCGCTGTCGCGGTGGGATTATTCCTAGTTCTCATCGTGAGCCCAAGCACTGGCGCCGTCTTCTTTGGCATGATAGGCATAGCGCTACTCATCGGCGTGCTGCTGGTACTGCCAATTGGGGGAGCCGACATGCCGGTGGTGCTGGCACTGTTGAACTCATACGCCGGTCTGGCATCGGCGGCAACCGGCTTTGCCATCAATAACGATGTGCTGATCATTGCCGGCGCGTTAGACGGCACCTCCGGCTTCTTCCTGTCTATGATGATGAGCCACGCCATGAATCGCTCCTTCACCAACGTGCTCTTCGGCGCCGTGGGTGCGCCTATCCCACAGGCGGCAACCGGCGAAGCCGCCAAGACGGTGATTCACTTTACGCCTGAGGACGCGGCCTATATTCTGGAGCAGGCCCAGTCGGTCATCATCGTGCCCGGCTACGGCATGGCAGTGGCACAAGCCCAGCACACGGTCCAGGAGCTAGCGACTCTATTGATACAGCGGGGAACACAGGTACGCTTTGCTATCCATCCGGTCGCCGGCCGTATGCCTGGGCACATGAATGTCTTGCTGGCGGATGCTAACGTTCCTTATGACCTGCTCTACGAGCCCGACCGGATCAACGATGACTTTGAGATGACCGATGTTGCGCTGATCATCGGGGCCAATGACGTAGTCAACCCGGCAGCGCGCTATAAGCAGGACAGCCCTCTCTATGGTATGCCGATTCTGGACGCCGACAAGGCCCATACCGTCATCGTCTTGAAGAGGAGTTTACGTCCCGGCTTTGCCGGCGAAGATAATGAGTTATTTTACCAGCAGAAGACGATGATGGTGTTTGGCGACGCCAAAGCAACCCTGACATCACTGGTCCAATTAGTCAAGCAGACGGGCAAGCCGGCAGACCGTACCCCTACCGCAACCGCCACCAGCCAGAAACGGTAACTCTCGGTTTCGCGCACCCATTGAGCCGCTCCTCCTGGTGCCGGCCGCTGGAGTGCTGTGGTGGTTGACGGAACATAGCGAGAGTATTACTCGACAGTATTACTCGACAGTATTACTCGACCTCACTGGCTGAGGTGGCCGCCCTGGCAGTGACCTGATCGAGAAGCGTCCGCAGCCGCGGACTGTATCTCACTGGAAACGGCGTAGCAAGCGCGTCAAGACTGCGCCACTGTGCCGGCAGCGCCGCCAGGTCGGCCTTTACACGTCCCGACGCATTATCGATACTGTCGCCGGCAAACGATGCAGAAACGATGCCGGAGACGATGGCCGGCTGCAGCAGTGCCGAAAATCCGGCTGGCAATGGCTCACTGTCCAGAAGTATCAGGTCGTGGCTGAAATCGGGTGCGCGCGCCACCATCTTGATACCCGGAACCGTCGACTTTGATCCCGCTACCTTGATCGCGGCGTGGCTGGCATGGCCCTTCTCGGCGGCGACCCAGGCCAGTTTATACACTCCGCCAATCGCGCCGCCCTGCGCCTGGTGCTCGACTGACCCCAGGCCGTCCACCACGGCGGTACCCACGCCAAATGCGTCGATGGGCGCGCCACCGCTTACCAGCTCGGTGATCTTCCACTCGTCCAGGTCTCCTGAGGCAATGACCTGAGTCCCCGGGAACCCACCCTCATCCAGGATGGCTCGTACGCGCCGGCTTAGCGCCGCCAGGTCACCCGAGTCAAGTCTCACCGCCGCCAGCTCGTGACCGAGCGTCTCACGTGCCCACTTGCCCACTCGCACCGCGGTTTCGGTCGCACGCAAGGTGTCATAGGTGTCAAGCAAGAGGCGGAACTGGAGGTGCGCGCGAGCCACCGCACGGAACGCCGCTTCTTCGTCATCAAATAACTCGACCACCGCATGGGGAATCGTGCCGCTGGCGGGTATGCCGAAGGCCGAGGCCGCGGCCAGAAACGAGGTGCTGGCACACCCAGCCAATCTGGCGGCATAGGCGGCTACCAGTGGCGCTTGCGCGCGCCGAAAGCCAAACTCGGCCACCGGCCGTCCCGCCGCCGCCTGGACGACGCGAGCGGCTTTGGTGGCTATCAGCGTAGCCGTGTTCACCGCGTGCAAGACGCCTGATTCTACCAAGAGAGCTTCCCTGAAGGGTCCAGTAACCCGCAGCAGCGGCTCGCCGGGAAAGACCAGGCGACCTTCCGGTACCGCGGCTACATCTCCAGTGAAGCGAAGCGTCGCCAAATCTTGCAGATAGTCCTCGGGATAGCCCAGCCGGCGCAGGGTCGCGAGCGACCGCTCGCCATAGTGAAAGCCGCTGATGAAACGCAGCGCCGCCTGGATACCCGCCGCCACCATATAAGCACTTCCAAAGGGCGCCTCGCGTACCAGAAGATCGAAGGTCACGCGAGGATTGCGTCCGGCACTCCAGGCCACAAAGGCGGCATCGGGGTGGTACAGGTCGGTCCAGAGGCCGGGGTCATACCAGATGCCACTCTCTGAATCATCCAAGAATTGGTCGTCGCCGAGCATAGTGGCCTCCTGTTCCGCGGCCGCGTGGCCTATCCTTAGAGTGTCACTCAGACATGAGCAAGATGCTCTCCATCATGCTACATGATACTCCATCTCCGGCCCTCCGTGGAACAGCCTCACCTGGTTCCTTCCACTCGGCGATTGGTCTCACAACGCTACAGAGTGATCAAACGTATTGAGCGCCTTCATATAATTGGCGCGCTCGAATGCGGCCGGATCGGCAACGGCAAGCTGGCTCATGCTGCCCCACATCTGGGTGATCGAGGTATACTCGTGATCCTCCATCCACTGGCACATACCCGAGAGCAGTGTGGTGAGATACGCGGGACCATTGGCAATCAGGCTTGCGGCCAGCATCGTCACTCTGGCACCCGCCATCACCGCTTTTAGCGCATCCTCTCGGGTATGGACGCCACTGGTGAGCGCAAGGTCAGCCTGTATGCGGCCAAAGAGAATGGCGACCCAGCGTAGTGGCAGGCGGAGATCCGAAGAGGTGCTGAGCTCGAGGCTGGGAACGACCTCAAGTTTCTCGATATCTAGGTCTGGTTGATAGAACCGGTTGAAGAGCACCAGTCCCGCCGCGCCAGCTTCGACTATCCGCCTGGCCATATTCGGCAGAGAAGTAAAGAACGGGCTGAGCTTCACCGCTACCGGGATCTCCACCTGCCGGCAAACCTCACTGACGAGCTCGAGGTAGGTGGCCTCCAATTCCACCCCGCTCACGTCAGGACTGGTGGGCACATAGTAGATATTGAGTTCGAGCGCGTCGGCCCCGGCCTCTTCGATCTTGCGGGCGTATTCAACCCAGCCGCCACTGCTTACTCCGTTCAGGCTTCCGATGACTGGTATAGTTACCGATTCCTTGATTCGGTGCAGGTGCTCCAGGTAGCGCTCAGGCCCCAGGTTGTAGTTCTCCAGATCGGGAAAGTAACTAAGCGACTCCGCGTAGGAATGGGTGCCAAGATCGAGATAGTGGTTCAGCTCCAGACTGTCGTGGGTTATCTGCTCCTCAAATAGCGAGTAGACGACCAGTGCCCCTGCCCCGGCCTCTTCGAGACGCTTGACGGTGTCAAGCCTCTTGGAGAGTGGCGACGCGGAGACCACTAGCGGATTCTCCAGGTGCAGTCCTAGGTAGTTGGTTGTGAGATCCAGCATAGTAAGTCTCCAATCAGTTGGCCGGCCCATCATGGTCGGTCATAGTGGCTAACTGCTTATAATGCTCCCAGCGCCGGGCTACCTCCTGTTTCGCCTCTTGCATCAGGTGCTCGGCACGTGGCTCATCGCTCTGGAGCAGCATACGGAAGCGCGTCTCGTTGTAGGCGTACTGCTCCAGAGGTACGGTGGGATCCTTGGAATCAAGTATCAGTGGATGCCCGCCCGAGGCCGCCAGGGCCGGATTATACCGAAGCAGAGGCCATTCGGCGCTCTGGACCGCCAGCCGTTGCTGTTCCAGGCCCTTGGCCATGTCTATACCGTGCGCAATGCAGTGACTATAGGCGATGACCAGCGACGGTCCGGTATAGGCTTCAGCCTCCAGCAGCGCATGCAAGGTTTGGATGTCACTGGCGCCCATGGCCACTACGGCGACATAGACATTACCATAGGTCATGGCAATCTGCGCCAGATCTTTTTTGGGGAGCGCCTTGCCCTGGGCCGCAAACTTGGCCACCGCCGCCAGCGGAGTGGCCTTCGACGCCTGCCCGCCGGTATTGGAGTAGACTTCCGTATCGAGCACCAGGACATTGACGTTGTTGCCGGATGCCAGCACGTGATCCAGCCCACCAAAGCCAATATCGTAGCCCCACCCGTCGCCGCCGATGATCCAGACACTCCGGTGTACCAGAGTATCGGCTACGCTCTGCAACTCTCGTGCCGCCAGCGCAACCTCGGGATCCTCGCTTTCTACGAGGGGCAGAAGTGCCTGCTGGAGTCTCGCCACCCGAGTTCTCTGGGCCTGTACTCCCGCTGGCGAGCTCTGATCCGCCGTCTGCAATTCGGCTACCAGCGTAGCGCCCAGATTACCTTCCAGCCGGCTCAACAATTCCTGAGCGAACGTCTGCTGCTTATCCAGAGCCACTCTCATGCCCAGGCCGAATTCGGCATTATCCTCGAAGAGCGAATTGGACCAGGCTGGGCCTCGACCGTCTCGGTTGGCGCTCCAGGGAGTGGTAGGCAGATTGCCGCCATAGATGGAAGAGCAGCCCGTCGCATTGGCAACGACCATGTGGTCTCCGAAGAGCTGGGAGACCAGCTTGATATACGGCGTTTCGCCGCAGCCAGAACAGGCGCCGGAGAACTCGAAGAGCGGCTCGAGCAGCTGCGAGTTCTTGATGGTGGCGAGAGTCATGCGCGCCGGGTCCATCTCGGGCAACTTAGTAAAGAAGTCCCAGTTGGCTCGCTCTTCGGCGAGAGCAGGATCGATCGGCGCCATATTGATGGCCTTACGTCCAGTCTGGCTCTTATCCTTTACTGGGCACGCCTCGACGCAGAGACCGCAACTGGTGCAATCCAGCGGCGAGACCTGTAGGGTATATTGCATGTCTGGGAATTCCTTGAATCGCGCCTCGGTAGCATGGAAAGAGGGCGGCGCGCCGGCCAGTTCATCGGCGTCATAGACCTTCATGCGAATGACGGCATGTGGGCAGACCATCGTACACTTGCCGCATTGAATACAGAGCACTGGATCCCACACCGGCATCTCGGTGCCGATATATCGTTTTTCGAACCTGGCGGTACCTACCGGATAAGTGCCATCGACTGGAAGCGCGCTTACCGGCAGCGAATCGCCGTTGCCGCTGATCATGGCGCCAAGCACCTCGCGCACAAAGGCTGGAGCCTCATCGGTTACCGGTGGCTGGCGGGTCAACCAACCAACTGCCGGCTCCTTGCTCGCCGAATCGGCGACATTCACCTCGGCGAGAAAATTCAGCGTCTGATCTACCGCCGCGAAGTTCCGCGCTACCACGGCTTCGCCGCGTTTGCCGTAGCTCTTCTGGATATTTCGCTTAATGGCGACTATGGCTTCTTCGCGCGGCAGCACACCACTGACCGCGAAGAAGCAGGTTTGCATAACCGTGTTGACGCGGCCGCCCATGCCGGTGGCCTGCGCGACCTTTCCGGCATCGATCACGAAGAATCTGACCTGGCGTTCACGGATGATATCTTGCACTTCGCCGGGCAGATGCTCCCAGACTTTATCCGGGCCATAAGGCGAATTTAGGAGGAAGACTCCGCCAGGTACGATAGCCGAGAGTACATCATACTTGCTCAGGAACGCAAAGTGGTGGCAGGCAATGAAGTTGGCGTGGTCGATGAGATACGGCGCGGCAATTGGCCGCGGTCCAAAGCGCAGGTGCGAGATAGTGATCGATCCTGACTTCTTCGAGTCATAGACAAAGTACCCCTGCGCATAATTCTCGGTCTCCTCGCCGATAATTTTGATCGAGCTCTTATTGGCACTGACGGTGCCGTCCGACCCCAGGCCCCAGAAAATGCAGCGTACCGTATCTCCCTGGTCGATGGAGAAGGCCGGATCGTAGGCGAGACTGGTGTTAGTCACATCGTCGTTGATACCCACAGTAAAGTGCTGACGGGCCCGTGGGCCGGCATTTAGCTCATCAAAGACCGCCTTAGCCATGGCCGGCGTGAACTCCTTCGAGCCAAGACCATAGCGCCCACCGATGATACGGGTAATCTGGCTGGCCAGCTGGTTACCCTGAGCGCGGGCTTCGCTGAGCGCCGCTACCACGTCCAGATAGAGTGCCTCGCCAACGCTGCCCGGCTCTTTGCTTCGGTCCAGAACCGCCAGCGCGCGTACCCGCGGTGGCAGCGCGGCCATAAAGTGCTGGATCGAGAAAGGGTGGAAGAGATGCACGGTTAGGACTCCAACCTTCTCGCCCTGGTCATTTAGCGCTTTGGCGGTTTCGCGAGCGGCGACGGTGCCTGAGCCCATAGCCACGATGACTCGCTCGGCCTCTGGGCTACCCTCGTACTCAAAGAGATGGTAGCTACGCCCGGTGAGCGCGGCAAATCTATCCATAGTTTCCGCCACGATACGGGGAACTGCCAGATAGAAGGCGTTGACGGCTTCACGTCCCTGAAAGTAGACATCGGGATTCTGAGCGGTACCGCGAATGATCGGATGCTCGGGTGACAGGGCACGCTCGCGATGCCTGTAGACCAGCTGATCGTCGATTAGCGCTCGCAGCACCGTCGAGTCCAGCGCCTCAATCTTCGCTACCTCATGCGAGGTACGCCAGCCGTCGAAGAAGTGCAGAAATGGCACTCGGGCCGCCAGCGTTGCGGCATGAGCAATCGCGGCTAGATCCTGCGCCTCCTGCACCGAGCGGGACGAGAGCAGGGCGAAACCGGTCGATCGGGTGGCCGAGACATCCGAGTGATCGCCAAAGATGGAAAGGGCCTGAGCCGCCAGCGACCGGGCCGCTACGTGAAATACCGTAGGTGACAGCTCACCGGCGATCTTGTACATATTTGGGATCATCAGCAGCAAGCCCTGTGACGCCGTAAAGGTAGTCGTCAGTGCGCCAGTCTGAATTGCGCCGTGAATCGCACCTGCAGCGCCACCTTCTGACTGCATCTCCACTACAGTGGGCACGGTCCCCCAGATGTTGGTCCGGCCGGCAGCGGACCAGTCGTCCGCCAACTCACCCATCGGAGTGGAAGGCGTGATTGGATAGATGGCTATGACCTCGCTCAGGCTATGGGCAACCCTGGCGGCTGCCTCGTTGCCGTCAATGGTAATCCAGGAACGTTCCATGCTCACACTCCATTCTTTTGCTACGGCCCTTGGTGGAGTATGAGCTGGGTGCATCTCAAAGAGATCACAACGGCAACTTACGGAGTCACAGCGCGATAACAGTCATGGAACGCCGGGGAAGGTACGCGCATGGCGGACGGTGCTCTCATCCAGGGTACCGTGAACGGGATGGGTCTTCTCGCCCCTACTACAGAAAGGCAGAGGCATGGGAGACGACCTGGGCAAATGCTCGCTTGCTGGTCTCCATCTCCTGGAGAATAGACTGGCAAAGCCCAATCGTCTCACGCGCGGGTACCGTATCCATCTCTTGCCGCAACTGAGCCGAAAAGTCTCGGAACTGTTGGATCGCACGTGAGGGTTCGCCTCGTGCCACGAAACACGACATCAGGCCACGGTGAGCCCTCTCAAGTAACGGTTCGGTCGCCAAAATCTGCTGGTAGAGCTGAATGGCGCCGTCAGGTGAACCGGCTTCCAGTTCAAGACTGGCCAGTTGCTCCAAAAGGGCCAGACGGCGCTGGTAGAGCTCCTGCCGGCGGGCTGCCGGCCAGTCGACATAGAGGTCGTCTAGATAGGACCCATTCCATAGGGTTAATGCCTGGCGCACGCAGTCAGCGCCGGCAGATCTCGCGTTGGCGGCGAGTAGCCGCATCCCTTCATCGGCCTGGCGCTCCGCCTCATAGACGTCGACCCAGCAAGCTAGATTCAGGCGCCAGTATCCGCTTTCTTCCTGAACCAGGCAGTCGTCGCGTTGCAGTGTGCGCTTCAGATGAAAACGAGCCTGGCGGAACCAGACGTCGCTAACGTCGGGGTCACTATCGGGCCAGAGTGCGGTAAGAATAGCCTCGCGTGAGACCGGCTTACGGGAATGCAACAGAAACAGCAGGAGATCACGTGCCGCCGGCTTTCTCCAGCGAGTGACATAGGTCGTACCCACCAGTACTCGAGCCTCGCCGAACATATACACGCGGATGCTTGGATCCAACTGGCTAGGGATAACTATGCCGGCAATCGCCCTCGAGATCTGACCATCGCCAGTTGTGAATTCCCGGGCAGTAGCGTCGTGTACCGAGGACTCATTTGACCTGCTACTTGCCAAGCTATCAAGCCGGCCGCCCTGTGAAGCGCGCAGGAGACCAGTGGCCAGGGGATGGTCAAGTCGCTCGAGGAGTGGCCACACCTCCGGAACGCGGCGCAGTTCGACCGCCAGAGCCAGAGCATCCTGAACCTGCAGTGCATGGTCGAGTGCCTGAAAAAGTTCCTTTTCGGCGCTGCCTTCGTCTGCTTCGGCAAGTCGCACGGCCGCGAGAAACAGGTAAGCCTGTGCGGCCTTCAGATAATTGTGCTGGCGAAGCGCTGCGTCTGCCGCCTGCAGTAAAAGGTTCAAGGCATGGCTAGCCAGCCCATGGTGTAGATACGCAAAGCCCAGCGAAAGCGCCACTACCACATCGTCGGCAGTGACCACTACAGTGTTATGCGCCTCCGTATGTGGACCACTTTCCAGAACTGGAGTAAGCCGTATGAGCGCTTCCTCGGCGCGTCTGGAGAGGGTCAGCGCGTAGCCGAGACCTGCCAGGACGCACATGCGTAAATGAATATCCGCAACGTATCCCAGCGATTCGAGGGTCTGCTCATATAACTGGATAGCTTGAGTATAGTCACCACAGCTAAGTGCCAGGTCACCCAAATTACCGAGCGCATAGACACGGCCGATGGTGTAGCCCGCCGCCTCCGCGGCCACCAGGGCAGTCTCCAGCTCCTCTCGCGCCTCCACACTGCGGCCAAGGCGCATCTTTATAGCCCCTAGATTGAGCCGGCTGACAACAGCGCAAATCTCATCGTGCGCTTCCTGAGCTGCCAGTAGTGCCGCCGTGGCCGCCGACTCGGCAAGCCCAAACTTCCCTTCCCGCATATACACTTTCGAACGGTAATAGTGATGGCGTCCCACTTGCCATAGGTCGCCGCTAAAGAGGCTGTACTGCTCGCAGGCCCGTAGATATCGCTCGGCAGCCACGGGGCCATCGGTCAGCATAACCGTAGCGGAGAGGCACTCGTACGCACGCGCATACAGGGTTTCGAGACCAGCGGTTTCGTCGCCTGATTTCCTGGAACAGTCCAGCAACGCCAGCGCATCGTGAGCGGATTGTTGTGAGGAGTTGTAGGAGCCAAGAGCTAGCTGGACCTCGGCGCAGATGATGGCGGCCCGCGCCGCCATTCGACAGGATACTGGCTCGCTTGGGAGTGGTAACACCGTCTGGGGCTGTACTACCGGCTTCAAGCGCTGGTACATGGTCTGGGCCATGGCGAGAGCCTCGATTCCACGTCCACTCTGGCGGTAGAGTTCGGCTTGAAGCAGCTGAAGATGAGGCCGCGATTCCAATACCGTTGGCGGAAGGAGATCCAGCCAGCGGGAGAGCAGCAGTCCGCGGCTGGCTCGGAGATACTCGTCCCGTAAGTCTTCGATAAGATCTGCAATTCGGGCAAAGTTTCCCGTCTCGGTGTGATGCCAGATCGCCTCTACGTAGTCTTGCTCCTCCTCCAGAAGGCTCGCCGCAAGGCGGTGCAGACCGAGCCGCTGCTCTGATCCGTCGACAAGACTGTCGAGCCTCGAGAGTAGGGCCTGGCGAAGCTGCGGTTGAAATCGGTATACGAGCGTTTGTGGGCGCTGCCCGCTACGCGAAACGAACCCGGTACTACGCTCCAGCGCACCCAGCTGCTCACGAGCGACACTGTTCGGCAACCCAAACATCCGGGCGCAGAGACTTGCGGTCATATAGTTCAGTATGGCGGCCTGGGTGGCAAAAGTGGAGAGCTCCGGCGGCAGAACCGCAATGACCTGGTGAGCTAGATAGTCAGTTACCGCTTCATGGTCCAGTTCACCCGCCTCAACCGCCAGCGAAGCCAGAGGCGATTGGGCTCCAATAGCCAGCATCGCACCCGCGACCCACCCAGCCGAGAGCCTCCTCACCTGATCCCGGTAGACATCATCATTCGGGGCTCCAGCCAGATTAAGCAAGGCATCTAACTCGTCCCTAGTAAAGCTAAGCTCGTCTCGGCCAATGGCGCGTATACGCTGCTGGGCAATTAATGATGAGAACCGTAACTGGGGAGCCTCGCGCCATTCTAAAGCCAGCCGCAGATGACCTGTCGGCCGCGATAGCAGCTGGTCCAGCGCGGCGAGCGCAGCAGGTGCACCGCCTAACTCGGCCACGTTGGTGAGAATGAGCGCCGCTGACCGGCCAACGTGCTGGTCGATGTCGTCGGACAACACGCGGCAGGCACGTGCGAGATCAAACTCGCCCAGTAGGTCGGTGCGAAGGTTGTTCAGCAGCGATTCAACGTTCCACCGAGGTCTGGGAAACTTTCGATGTAGAGTGCGTGCGATGCCTCGCAGCAAGGTTGACGGATCCTGATCGCTTGGGTCCATGTGATACCAGACTACCGGCAGCGAGGTCCGAAGGGCCCACTGGGCCAGAAGCGTACTCTTGCCATAGCCGGCCGGGGCGCTGACCAGTAAGATATCACTGCTGTTTTTGCTTCCACCCAGGCACTGCTCGACTGCGCGGAGTAACCGCTCTCTTGCCAACAGGCACGTGTCGAGTCGAGGCGCCTCAAACTTCCAATCGGGAAAGTCGAGGTTCCCTGATCGAGTCTGTCTCATGTCTCTCCCCTGCCCCACTTTGATACGTCAATACCCACTCCATGCAGAGTCAGACCAGCAGCCAGCGAGTTTCCGAACGTAGCTTACCCCCTCTCGTCAAGGGCGCCAGGATGCGGAATCTCCTAAGTAGGCCGGTGCTGCGCGCCAGAATCTGCATTTGTGTAAACATCGCGGCAACGCGGCATGTTTATGCTTCTACCAAGTCACTAGTGCAGACCTGGATGAATGCCAGCGCGGCATCAACCCGATGCCGCGCACTCTAGCTAGTTGAATCGGGGAATGACTGTATGTCCGATGTAATTATATTCACAGAGCGGAAACTTACGGCGGCTGCAATGCGCTGGAAGTGGCTCTTGGTGCTGCTTGCGCTTGGCCTTGCAGTTTTGACTGGGGCTGTGTCTTCTCCTCTACACTCGTCTGTCCGAAGCGAGATCCTCAACATACCGATGTCGCACACCGGAGGAATTCACAGTAGCAGCCTGAAGCTGGTCGACTCGCCCGACGGCGATGTAGGTGGTGGTCCTCCGGGGATCTGACCCCACGTAGTAAGCCCCAGGAGTTTGGAACCGTCCAAGGCGATGGTCACCCACCGCCTTGCTTGCTCGAGTGACACACTGGAAATAAGGAAGCAAAGGAAGTACCGTTAGGATGTTGCGACAAGATTTTGAGCAGGCTTTGGGCCGGGCAGTCTGCGACATACACTTTTGTACTCGCCTGCTGTCTGACCCGGCGGATGCCCTTACGGACTATGGCCTGGGCACCGAGGAGGCAACCGCGCTGGATGGTCTTCGGGCACATTCGCTCGCAGACCTGGCCGCGCATATTTTGCACCTAGCCAATCAGACAGTAAGAGAAGGTAAGTTTGCCTGACAGCTACCGGCGCAAGCTTACTATTCTCGTCTAGAGACTCCAGGCAAATGATTTGCCGGCTGCTACGGGGTGCACGTATAGCAGCAACGGACGCTGAGGAAACCGCCTCAAGCAAGGATGCTTCCGGTGTGGGCAAGGATGCTCTCTTCGGCCGCGAGGGAGCCGCGGCCGGCTACGCAGCTACGGCTTATGAGGACGACGGCGAGGCCGGTGGCTCTGGGGGTAACGCCTCCGGCCTGTTATAATTGTTCTTGCCTACCAGGCCGCCGAGGTATCCAAGACCGGCTCCGATAACGCCGTCAACGACCAACCCGAGGACTAGTCCAAGTAGCGCTCCGCCGACAATGACCCCGTCGATCTGGGGCGCAGTAAGGTTAGTACTGGTGGGAGTAGGCAGGTTAGGTAGTACGAGGGCCAATATCACGATCAGGCCGAGGACGCCCCCAACCAGCTCTCCAACTACACCAGTGACCAGTCCGGCAATGGCGCCTGACCCCAGCCTGCCGGTCACGCTGACCGTATTCATGCCGGCAATGAAAGAAAGAGCCAGTCCTGCCAGAAAGGCCAGGCAGCCAAAAAGTGATCCGGAAGTGAAGGTGGTAGTGCTACCACTTGAGGCCTGGGCGATAGCTTGATACGAGCCGGACATCCACTGGATGAACACATTTAGAATGTTTACCGCGGCGAGAATAGCGCCAAAGATCAAGCCATTCCGAACCGCCGGATTCTCTGATAGTTGTGACTCTGCCGGCTGCATCGTTCCCTACCTGCCTCTACACGCGGTTAACATGTCGTTACGCTCCACTTCCTCTCAATCATCAGCTGACTGCACAAGTTGGGCCAGGTCTGCTAGACGCTGCTGTTTGTGACTATCAAGGTTTTTGCCAGACCAGGCTCGCACGCTTGACGCAAGTGAGCCGCCAGCGCTAACATGTGAAAGGCAAGCCGGCTCCCAATATCTACTGGTTGACTAGTCGTGCTCCTAAAGATGAAAGGCCCTTCTCATGCGTCAGTCATCAACCGGTACGACTCCTGATGAGCTGGGTTCAGCGAGCAGCAAAGTCAACCAAACGACGGCACTGCTCGCTCGCCTGGCGATTGGCGGCATTTTCCTCTACGTGGTGCTCGACATTATTGCTCAGTTGCTTCCTCCGCACTACAGTCCCATTTCTCAGGCCGAAAGCGACCTGGCCGTGGGACCGTACGGCTACGTGATGACTATCAATTTTGTCCTGCGCGGACTGGTTTCGCTAGCACTCTTATTGGGGATCATGCGTGTGATGCCGCGATCTCTACCTGCGCTGGCCGGATATATTCTCTTCGGCGTCTGGGCTGTAGCTGCGCTGCTCCTCGCTCTATTCCCCACCGATCTCGCCGGCACGCCCCCAACTGCGCACGGCGTTATCCACCTTCTGCTCGCACTCATCGCCTTCATCTGTGCCTCCATTGGTGAATTGCTCATCGGGAGCCGCTTGGCAAGGGACGAGCGCTGGCGCTCGCTTAACCCTGTCACTCAGGGAGTGGCGGTAGCTGCGCTGGTTGTCCTGTTAGTGATGCTCGCTCGAATCGGCGCCCTACACTATGGTGGACTCATCGAGCGAATATTCTTGGGTCTGATTCTGCTCTGGATGCTGCTCATCGCATACCGACTCCAGTCGCTTCCTCGGTGATACTTTTCCGCTATCCCAGTTGGTTTCCACCTTTCCGCGCATTGTGCCACCACCCAGGCATCCTAGTCGCTTGACAAGGAAGAGGCGATCAACTACTATGTCACGGCCATAGCGACCTTCGCCCTACACACCGCACAGTCCACCTTTCGCCAGACACCAAGAAGCACAGTTGTAGCTGTCATGAGCGTCGAACGCTTCAAGTTTTGAAAGAACAGCAAGGGGAAATAGTCATATGCGCGGAATACGATTATCTCGCGCCACTGGCATTCGGATTGGCACCGCGGCCCTCATACTCTTCGTTGGGTTTGCCAGTGTGGTCTACATTCACGGCAATGCCTCCGCTGCCCGACAGGTATCCTCATCTCACGTGCCTTTCAATGCGGCCCATTCGGTTCCCATTCCCAATGGTGCCGACCTGCTTGGGCATCACAGCGGAGCAGCTCAAATGCAGGTCGAGATTGTGCTGCATCCCCAGAATGAGAGTAATCTCTACCCGCTGATCCAGGCCCTGAGCACTCCGGGAAGTGCTCTGTACCAACACTGGCTGACGCCGGCACAGTTCAACGCCGACTTCCCCGCCCCGGCCTTCGACACCAGCTGGCTGACCAGCCATGGTCTGCAAGAAATTCCTGGACCCAGCCCGCTGGTGCTAGCCTTCACCGGCACGTCGAGCCAGTTCGAGGCAGCGTTTGGTACCACCATTAATGACTACCGCACCAATGACGGCCGTACCGTCTACGCCAACGCTACCGCTCCTTCGGTGCCTGCGACAGCATTCCCACAGATAGCCGGTATCATTGGGCTGGACAACGTTTCCAACGGCCAGGAGAAACCTGAGTTGGTCAAACCCTTAAAGCCATTGAGTTCGACCGCCGAGCCCAACCAATATGGCGCCGGGCCTGGAGGTGGATTGGTTCCCTCGCAGATTCAGGGTATTTATGGCGCCAACTCGATCTACAAAGCTACCCAAGGACAGGGCGTGACCACGGCGCTCTTCGAGCTCTCGGGCTACCACAAATCCGACATTCGGGCCTACGAGAAGCAGTTTGGGTTACCCAAAGTCAATATCCAGAATATTGATGTAGATGGCGGCCCGTGCAATCCCGTGGTATTGACCGGCATGCCCTGCGATAATGGCGGGGTCGAAGATGATCTGGACATCCAGCTGCAGCAGGCCATGGCGCCTGGTATCTCCAAGATTGAGGTGTACCTTGGTCCCAACGACGACCAGGGCGACCTCGATACCTATTTTGCCATCGCCAACCAGAATACTGCCGAAGCCGTGAGCAGTAGCTGGGGTGTGTGCGAGTCGGGGCTCGACTCCGGAGTGGCCTTTGGCGAATACCTCGCCTTCGCCCAGATGGCGACGCAAGGCCAGAGCATCTCCGCAGCCGCTGGCGATGCGGGCGCCTACGATTGCGAATACAGCGGCTTCACCGCGCCATTTCCACCGTTCTACAGCAATCTAGAGGTAGATGATCCCAGCAGTGATCCGTTGATGACGGCGGTGGGTGGTACGTCGTTCTTTGGGACGTATGATCCGGGCAGCGACCTGCACCCGACCTATCCAGCGGGGAAGGAATACGTCTGGGATACCCTCGACAACTGCACCACCACCGACTTCAGCGTCGATGGAGTCGACATCTCCGCAGACACAGGCTACGGTGTGTGCCCATTTGGCGCCGGCGCCGGCGGGAATAGCATGCTCTGGGCAAAGGCACCCTGGCAGCAAGGCCCGGGGACGACCTCGTCGGCCAGCGAATATGGGTCGTATTGCGGGCAGGCTAGTGGCGTACAGTGTCGCGAGGTGCCGGATATCTCACTGGATGCCGATGAATACAGTGGATATGCCGAGTACTGCGCCGATCCCGGCGCTGGTTGCTCGCCCGACAGTGCCTGGTTCGAGGTTGGCGGCACCAGCTGCTCGTCGCCGCTCTGGTCAGCTATCACGGCCTTGGCCGACAGTTATGGTAACCATCGCGTCGGTCTTACCACTGCTTTGCTCTACCGCCTTGACAGTCCCGCTGGCTATAGCTCGGCCCTGCACGACATGGTAGGTGGCGTTACCTTCTCGTGGAACTGGTCGCAGATGCTCAGCGCGATATCCGGTACAACGATCAGTGTCCCAAATGTGATCATTTCCACCAATAGCAACGGCTATGGCACGCCACCCGGATTCGTGGAGACGCGCGACTATGACCTGGCCACCGGGCTTGGAACTCCGGATGTCAGCGCCATAGTTCCTGCGCTGGCCTCGTCCAACTGATACTCTGGTAAAGCGCGAACCAACCGTCAGGCCGTCCCCGATCATCACGTGCAGGAGCGGGGACGGCCTTTCTGCCATGCGATGCTGCGTCAAGGCAGGAAGATAGGTTACGCGCGCTGCCAGCCGCCCGTTATACATCTCAAGAAGC
Source organism: Ktedonobacterales bacterium (assembly GCA_052143275.1). Lineage (GTDB taxonomy): Bacteria > Chloroflexota > Ktedonobacteria > Ktedonobacterales > JADMIN01 > JAJPKE01. The sequence goes on from JBKQTH010000314.1 coordinate 28,372, forward strand.
ATTTTCTGCTGGCTGGCTGAAGCATATCTACGGCACATCATGGTGGACCCTGACCACAGTCGAATTCCCGCGTGGCCCAGGGTCCATAGCAGTTTCACTTGTAGCGTCCGTTCTGAAAAGTCAGTCCCATTGGAAGAGAGGAGTGCGAGCGCAACGTAGGGCTTCGCAGTTTCCGGGAACGTAGTCACAAGCCGAGGTTTGATTCACCACATGTCGGCGGCGTCCAACATCGTAGGGTGCCTCTCTGGCATAGGAGCGTTTTCATGAAGAAAGAAGATCCTCATGCGTGATATCCGTGTATCATCTGCGTGGCGCCTGCTCGGTAAACGCAGTGTGGCCTTCGGCGCGATCTCCCTCGTGCTGGTGGCCGGGTTGGCGAGCGCGTTCATTATCAGTGGGCGCGCCTCTGCTGCTCCGCCCTCTTATGTGACCTTGCCGAACAGCTACCTGGGCGCACCAAATGCGCACGTCGTAGGGAGCCACGCCAGCTCCTCACCTCTGACAGTCACTCTGGTTTTGCAACCCAGCAACGCGGCCAAGATGAATGACTTGCTGACTGCTCTTTATGATCCAAGCAGCCCAAGCTTCCATGACTGGCTGGCAGCGGGGCAGTTCGACACCCTATTCGCCCCAACCGCCGCCGAGGTGGCGCAGGCCACGCAGTTCGTCCAGAATTCGGGGCTGCAGCTGACCTCCTCGCCCTCGCCCTTCTTGTTGCGGGCAACAGGTTCCACTGCGCAAGTGGAATCGGCGTTCCGCACGAGCATCACCGACTATCGCGACGCAAACGGCAAGGCTTTCTTCGCCAATAGCGCCGGTATCCAGATTCCCGCGTCGTTGTCTTCCGTGGTGATCGGAGTAAGTGGCCTGGCGAATACCGCGATTGCTCACCCCCAGTACGTCACGCCCGTCCAGGTGGCACAGAAATCCGGCAAGTCGGTCCCGCTCTATGGCGGTGGCCCCGATGAATCAGGTCTGACTCCCTCACAGACCGCGGGCATCTATGATGCTAACGGCGTCTACGCCACAGGCCCAACTGGCCAGGGTCGCGGCAAGACGCTCGCCGTCTTCGAGCTGTCGGGCTATACCCCCTCCGACATCACCACCTATGAGCATCAGTTCTTTGGCCGACGCGAGAATGTGCCATTGGTGAATGTGAATGTAGATGGTGGACCCATTAACCAGCAGTGCCCAACTGACGACATCTGCGTTCCTTACCCAGACTACAGCGGCGATATCGAGGTCGAGGCGGACATCGAGATGGAGATTGCCATAGCGCCCAAGATCGATCGCATCATTGTCTACAACGCCCCCAACGACTACTACGGCATCACTGAGGTGGATGAGTATTTCAAGATCGCTCAGGATGACGTGGCCGATTCGATCAGCTCGAGTTGGGCCGAGTGCGAGCAAGATGCGGGCGTGGGCCAGGCGGAGGCCGAAAACGTGGCCTTCACGCAGATGGCGCTGCAAGGCCAGAGCATGTTCTCCTCCTCAGGCGACACCGGCGCCTTTTCCTGCTTGCGTGATACTGGTAGCCCTAACCTCGACGACGTCGCGGTACTTGACCCAGGGTCACAGCCCTTCGTGACCAGCGTCGGCGGCACGTCGTTCGAGACCTTCGATCCAGGTACCAACCTCCATCCGACCTATCCGTATGGCTCTGAGACTGTATGGAACGTGGATGATCTGTGCAACAATTCAACCACCGGCCTGGCGAACTGCGTCAATTATGGCGCGGGCGGCGGCGGCAACAGCGTCTTCTGGGGTAAGCCCTTCTATCAACAGGGGCCTGGGGTGACCAGCTCCTACAGTACGTTTGCTCCGTCCTGCGAACTGGCTAGACCGGGGCAGCAGTGCCGCGAGGTCCCGGACGTTTCGGCCGACGCCGACGAGTACACGGGCTACGCCGAGTATTGCACGGGTAACCCCTCCACCAATAGCACCTGCGCGTTTATCCACACATATTATGCGTTGCCGGACTGGTTCGGCATCGGTGGCACCAGCCTGTCGTCGCCGCTGTGGGCTGCGGTCATTTCGCTCTATGACAGCTACCACAACCAGCGATTTGGCAACGCCAACTTCGGCCTCTACGATCTGTTTAACCGGCCGGGCGCCTACAGCACCTACTTCCATGAGATCACCGGGGCGGGCTGGAGCGAGAATAACAACGGCCTATTCCCGACGACCCCTAACTACAACCTAGCGACGGGCATTGGCACGCCGCGCATTTCGGCGATTGCGGAGGCCCGCCTCTACCTCTAAGCGCTCGCTTAGCCACAACCTTCCCTTCGCGGGAAACGCACCCACTCATGAACGGTGGGTGCGTTTCCCTTCTAACCCTGTCACGGCTACGCGAGTTATCCCATGCAGGCGAGCACACAGCAACAGCTTCACATACTGGTAAGGAACAAAGTACACATGACGCACGTCTTCCACATGTACGTACTGGTGGAAGCGCGGTGCTAATCTATCTGTACCAGGTACAACACTGCAAAAGTGTGGAGTATGTCTAAAGCGTGGAGTATGTGTTATGAGCGCAAAGTGTCACATTGCCCCGACTGGCTCGCTGCCGAAGATCCTGATCCTCCTCTCGCTCATGCTGCTGGCCGCCTGTGGACAAACGACCAGCACGACTGGAATTAACAACGGTGGCCCCGTGGAAGGCAAATCACCGGGCACCCCAACCGTGACGGCAGCGCCAACAGTAGCAGGAACAGGCACTCCAGCGGTACCAGGAACGAGCAGCGCGACAACTGGTTGCCCTCTTGCTACACAGGCGGTGCAGTGGCCATCTCCTCCCACAGTCATCGTGACGTCGGCGACGGCATCCAAAGGGGCAACAGTGCAGGTCGGGCAAACCGTAGAGATCGCGCTCGCCTTTGGGCATCGCTGGTCGCTCATGCCGGCTGCCGGCCAGCCCGAACTAGTTCTGAATACCCCTGCCGGCTATGGCGATGCCAGCCTGAAGAGCTGTGTCTGGCGCTTTACCGCACAGGACGTAGGTCAGACCACGCTCAAGTTCACCTTTGCGGCAATCTGCCAGCCTCATCAGGCGTGCCCACAGTTCGTGGGCCTGCTTAATATCCCAATCAACGTACTGGAGTCTTAATCAGCCGATTACGGCAGCAAAATGTGACAATGTATTGCGCTTAGCTTGGCCGACTTCGAGACAATATCCAAAGTATCCGACTGGATCCCGCCCGACAGCACGCGAATCTGATATTCCCACACACATGCATAACCCTGCTTGCAGACCCTCACCTGTGGTAAACTCAAGAGTTTTCCCTAGCGGAACTCTCCGGGCACATAGCTCGTCTTATATACGGCAAATGGCCGGATTGTAAGGTACGCGCGGAAAAGAGGAGCCTTTCATGCTAGCTGTCAAACGCCGAGCAGCAGTTCTGTTAGGTTTTATCGTCGTGGTGTGCAGTCTGCTCGCGGCATGCGGGGTGACGTCGACTGGAGGAACCACCGGAGCCGCAGCACCCACTCCCGGCGCAACGGTCGTCGTTCACGGGACGCAGGCCACCACTACCAGGCTGCCGTCATCTACGGCGGTACCGGCCGCAACCGCGGCGGCCACAACAGCGACGTCGGGTGCAGTACAGCTTGTGCTCGACAAGACGGCCTATGCTCCCGGCAGCACGGCTGTCGTGACCATTGAGAATGGGCTGGGTATGAAGATCACGGTCACTGACCACCACACCAATTGCACCTATGTGCAACTGGAGCAACAAGTCGCCGGCGTATGGCAGCCGGTCGAACTGTGCAAGTCGATGACGGCTACGCTGATTGTGGAACTTTCAGCTGGAAGCGTGACGCCTCAAAAGATCGGCATTCCAACCGGGTCAGGGGCAGAAGGAACCTACCGAGTCATGCTTGCCTATAACAACAGGACAGCATACTCCGCCATGTTTACCGTAGCCTGAGCTGCCGCCTCCGGGGTCGCACTGGACAATACTCAGGCTGATGCCATGGCGGGGACATCAAGGGGCCGGACTCCGTGGCAGGAGTCCGGCCCACTTTCAGCAGGAAGATTCTTTAATACTAAGAATCAGCCCGCCACTTCCCAGATGCGGGTACCCCAGTTGTCGATGGGATCCTGATTGGCGATCGGCGGTATGTACTCGGTCGCGCTCCAGATATCCGCGCCGTTAGGAGAAAGTACTTCCGCTGAGTAGTCACCCCAGCGGACCTGGCCCAGCTGGTCCGCGAAGCTGAGGTGCGGACCGGCACCCAGGGCCACAATCGTCACTGGACCAAAGCTATTGCTTGTCGACTTGCGCACAACATAAGCCGCACTTGCATTGAGGCCTGTGCTGGTAATGGTGAAGGCCAGCGCCGTGGTGCCACCGCTTGTATGCATAATCGCTGGATACATCAGGTAGGCACCCGCCACACCGATGAAGCCCTGACCGGTGATGCTTGCAGTCTTGGGATTAAGCACAAACCAGGCGGCGCCATCTCGGTCGGTAGGATCAGTACCGATGGTAAGTGCCGTGGAAAGCGAGGTATACAGCTGCAGGCCATGCTGGTTGTCATTGACGAGCTGCAGCTGCTGCAAACGGTCATCATCCGGGTTGAGGAAGGCCTCTGAGGTCACCTCTATGCCGGAGGTGCAATTCACAACTACGATGAACGGTACACAGGTGCTTAAGCCGTTGCCGGTACTCGCCGCCGGTACTGGGTTGGCATAGGTCTCACTGGTAATGATCTTCCCGGTCAGCGTCACCTTGCTGGGGTGGCTCACGATATTGCTGTCCCCGGTGACCGTCCAGAAACCGAGCAGGTCGGATGTCGGATTCGGGTCTTCGTTCTCGTCATAGAAGGGGAACGAGTTGACCAGATACTCGGTGCCGCTGGGGGCGCCAAACGCCGGCTGCTGTCCCAGGAGAGGAACTCCGCCGATAGTGATCGGCGTCGGGTCGCCAAACGATACATAGTTCAGCACCGGGTCCAACGCCACTAGCTGCGCCTTGTCGATGGCAATCAGTAACTCGCCGTACTCGTAGTTCTCACCCGGACCACAGAACTCGTCGGTGGCGAGGTAGAAGCCGTGGGTATCGAAGCCGACCTTGGGCTGGTCGCCGAAGCAGGTGCCCCCAAGCGAGCTATCAACCTGATAATCAGCTAGGCCGTTAGAGTTGTACACCGCGATGTCGTAGGTAGTATTGACGCCGCCAGCGCTGAAGCCGATCTCGGTAAAGAAGAAGGTGCTGGTCTGCATGTCATAGAAGCAGCGGACATCACCTTCAGCAAACGGATCGTCGAACAAGGATGCCAGGCCGATAGGTCCCGACAGCACCGTACCGTTCGTCGCATACTCGGCCACAGCTTCGTTAATGGGCTCAAAGATGACAGTGGGGTGACCGGTCAACAGCGGCTCATGCCCGGAGCACAGTCCCTGGTCTGGAGGCGTGAGCTCAGCACCCTCGCCACCGACGTTGGCTGCTGACTGGTCGGCATCGCTCAAGCCGTTGAAATTCTCCAGCAGACTTCCCTGTTGCGCCATCGACGAGGCACTAACTTTGGGTGCGCCGTGAATACGAGTAGAGGCGCTGGCAGCCGCGCTGTAACTGCTCTTGCTTGGACCCTTGGGGCCGCGTAGCGCAGTAAGTATCTTTGGTATGTGCGTATTGGTACCAGCCTCGACCACTGTCTTCAGCGTGTGAAGCGAGGACGCCGACGAGGTCTTCGTGACCGTGCCGGCTTTTCCGGTGTAGGTCACCGTGCTCGACGTGGCCGCGGCGTGCGCGGCGTGTGTGAACAGGCCCGAGGGCACTACCACCGCCGCTAGCGCGATGACGAGGGCCATCCCGCCCAACATGGATAGACCTAATGTTAGAGATCGCCTGGACAAACGCATAGCTCACTCTCTTTCATAGCCCTAACCTATGTACATGTCGGTGTACATGGGCTCACTAGTGCCACTCCATCGGCCCCAAGCCCTGCAGCATCGCAGGATGTGTGGGTGCGAGAAGCAGCCATGCCGGAGAGAGGCAACCGACTTACCTCCAATGTCTATGATCTCGTCGGCCGCCTCTATCTTTATATAGACGTAAGGTTGCAGCAGGGGTAACCTGGGGTTTCTGCTTCATCTGGATTCATTACTTCCGCTCGCTGCGTAACACGAGCTTGTCGAAAATACTCGGAGTTCTCCAGAAATCATCCCGTAATTCCTGGCATTTGCCGGCTCGTCTGCTAGTACTTTCAGGTGCTATAGTAATGACGTGGATTTATAAGCGTGGCTGGTGTAACATAGGCCAGCAAGCTACGCGTGGTAACGGCACACTGCGCTCAGTGGTTTACAGAGGACTCGGCGGGAAGGACGGGGTCTAGCATGACAGTCTACAGTCTGCAGCTCTTCGGCTCACCCAGTCTCTTGCGCGACGGGGAGCCCGTCACTCTGGACACCCGCAAGGCGCTCGCCCTGCTGGCCTATCTTGCCATGACCGGCGAGCGACACAGCCGTGACCATCTAGCCGGATTGCTCTGGCCCGATTATCCACAGGCACAGGCCCGGGCATCTCTGCGCCGTACGCTGTCGGTACTGCACCAGGCGCTGCCGGAGTCCGAGCTCGAGATCAGCCGTGAAGCGCTGGGCCTGCGATCTCCAACCGCCCTACAGGTCGACGTTCGCGATTTCAGGCGGTATATGGCCGATTGCCAGCGCCATGGACATGCGGCCGCCGAGACCTGCTCCAGCTGTCTTGAGTCACTGAGCAAAGCGGTCGCGCTCTACCATGGCGACTTTCTGGCGGGGTTCGGGCTGCGAGACAGCTCCACCTTCGACGACTGGCAGTACCTGCAGCAGGAAGGCTTGCGGCGTGAGATGATGGGCGCGCTCGAGCGACTGACCACCGGCTATAGCGCCAGGCGGCAATTCGATCTCGCTATCAAGCAGGCGCAGCGCTGGCAAGAACTTGATCACTTGCACGAGACGGCGCATCGCCAGCTTATGCTGCTCTATACCTGGACCGGCAACCGCAGCGCCGCTCTCCACCAGTACCGCGTCTGCGTACGTGCTCTCGAAGAGGCCCTGGGAGTCGCACCCCTCGAAGCCACCACCCAGCTCTACGAAGCTATCCGGGAGAACCGGCCGCCATCACCCCCCAGTGATACCAGCCAGGCGGTAGATTCGGGGGTGGAGTCGCCGACGACGGCTCAGTCTCCAGTGCCACCCCCAATGCCTCCGCCTCAGTCCCCGGCTCAGTCTCCAGCAGTCTATCCTCTGGTGGAGCGTGACATCGAGTGGGCAACTCTGGAGAAGACCTATCATAGCGTAGCTGCCAGCGAACCGAAGCGCGGGCACCTGGTGGTCCTCGAGGGGGAGGCAGGTATTGGGAAGACCCGTCTGGCCGAGGAGTTTATCTCGCGCGTAACGGAGCGCGAGAAAGCCAGAGCCATCTCGGCGCGGTGTTATGAGGGAGAGGCCAATCTGGCCTACCGGCCGCTCATCAGCGCGTTACGCGGCGCACTTGTCGACCAGGAGGCCGCAAGCTGGATCGATTCGCTACCCGAGCATTGGCTTGGCGAATCCGCCCGATTGGTGCCGGAGCTGGCAGAGAAGCATAAGGGTCTGGCAGCGGCTCCGGCGCTCGACACTCCAGGCGCACAGACCCGCTTCTTTGAAGGTCTGGCCCATACCCTGCTGGCAGCCTGCAGTGGCAACGGCGGTGGCGCCAGGTCCGGATCGAGACCCGGCATACTCTTTCTGGACGACATTCAGTGGGCTGATCGCGCCACGCTCGAAGTCCTGACCTATATGGTACGCAGGCTGCAGGAGTTTCCGCTGTTCCTACTCCTGACCTGGCGCAAGATCGAGGTTCCCAATAGCCCACGAGTTCACCGGCTGATTACCGAAGCCGACCGCAGCGGGCAGGCCACTCTACTCTCACTGTCGCGGCTGAGTCTGGCCGGCATTCGCCGGCTGGCGGAGTCGCGGGCAGTACCCGATACCTTGCCGCTGGATAACTTCGCCGAGCAGCTCTACCAGGAGACGGAAGGGTTGCCGCTTTTCCTGGTAGAATACCTGGCGAGTGTAGCCGGCGGGCGGCATCCCGATGCTGCTCCGGCCGCCTGGTCACTGCCCGGTAGTGTGCGTGAGCTGCTGGATCTGCGGTTGCAGACGGTAGGCGAATCGAGCCTGCAGATCCTCACCACCGCGGCGGTGATAGGGCGTTCGTTTGACTTTGACACGGTATGGGGTGCCAGCGGGCGCAGCGAAGAAGAAACCGTGGAAGCGCTGGAGGATCTGGTGTCGCAGGGGCTGGTCGTCGAAATGAGCCGGTTGGCAAAGACCGAGCCGGTATTTGACTTCACCCACGACCAGCTTCGCCGTCTGGTCTATGAAGAGACCAGTCTGGCACGCCGGCGTTTACTGCATCGCCGGGTTGCCGAGGCCCTGGCCAGGCGCACGACCGGCCATCGAGGGCCCAGTTCGCTTCCCGGACAGATCGCCGGGCATTATCTCGAGGCGGGCGCTCCGGCTGAAGCCGCTCTTTACTTTAAGCTTGCCGGCGAGCGGTCTCGCGCCCTCTATGCCAACGCCGAAGCGCTGGAGCAACTCCGCACCGCGCTGGCGCTGGGCCACCCTGACGCCGCGAGCCTGCACGAGGCCATCGGAGATCTGCATACGTATCTCGGCACCTACGGTGAGGCGCTTAAGAGTTACCAGACGGCGGCGGCACTCTCTGCCCCAGAGGCTCTGCCTACTCTAGAGCACAAAATTGGTGGAGTGTACACTCGACGGGGGAATTACGAAGTCGCCGAGAGTCACTTCGAGGCGGCGCTTGAGTCGCTGGCTGCGCTGGAGTCCTTGCCTGGGGAGTCCGCTGTAGAGCGGCAAGATAGCAAAGATAAGCGGGGCGAGGGCCAGCGAGCGCGTATCTATGCCGACTGGAGTCTGGCCGCCCGGAACCAGGGCAAACTTGACCAGGCTCTCGAGCTGGCCGAGCGGGCATTGTCGCTCTCCGAGTCAGCGCAGGACACACAGGCCCAGGCCCAGGCCCACAACATGCTGGGCATCCTGGCTACCGGTCGGGGGCAGTTGGATCAGGCTACTTCCCAGCTGCAAGAGAGCCTGGCACTCTCCGAAGGTCTGCCCACACCGGCCGCCCGTATCGCTGCCCTCAATAACCTGGCGCTGGCACTTGGGGCCAGCGGGGACAGTAAGCGGGCCATCGAACTGGCGGAGGCGGCGCTGTCGCTGTGTATCTCTGAAGGAGATAGGCATCGCGAGGCCGCGCTACACAACAACCTGGCGGATCTCTTGCATAGCGCAGGGCGCTCCGAGGAGGCACTGACCCACGTGAAGGAATCGGTGGCAATCTATGCCGAGATTGGAGTGGAGGCTGGTACGGTGCAGCCGCAGATCTGGAAGCTGGCCGAGTGGTAACCGGTTCACTTGCGCCAGGACTCAGTTGGGCACGCGGTAACAATTCAGGCGTAGGGGGAGTCGAAAGTGGTCTGGGACGAGTGGTATTGGACTACCAGTCGAGACCGGTCTCCACCTCGCCGGCCAAAGCAGTCAGCAGATGCGCGAAACTGGGGAAAGCACGCCGGATCGCATGCGATCGAAATCCACTGTCGGTGCCACCAGACCGGCTGGATTGGGCCAGGATACGGTGCAGGATATGGTGGACCCGTTCTTGCGCACCGAATATTACCACGAGCACGAACGACGCCGGATCAGCAGGTTCCCAGGGAGCAGCACTCCGCATGTCTGACCAGAAGCCGACCGTGAACCAGCTTCCACAGAGCGACGATCAGTTCCGCCTGCTGGTTGAGCAGGTGCAGGACTATGCCATCTTCCTGCTCGACCCCAGCGGCAATGTGGCGACCTGGAACGCTGGCGCCGAGCGCATCAAGGGTTACAGCGCATCAGAGATCATCGGCCAGCCCTACATGACCTTCTTCACCGAGGAAGATCGGGCCACGAGCAAGCCTGAGCGCCTGCTGCGGCGCGCGCGCAGGCACGGCCGTGTGGAGGACGAAGGCTGGCGCGTGCGCAAGGACGGCTCGCGGTTCTGGGCGGACGCCGTGCTGACTGCCCTGCGTGATGCCGAAGGCCACCTGCGCGGCTATGCCAAGGTGACCCGCGACCTGACCAAGCGCCAGCAACTCGAAGAGCAGCGGTCCCTCATTCAGGCATTGCAGGAGACGGCAGAAGCGCGCGACCGGGCACTGGCTGATGTCGAGGCCGACCGTACCTTGCTGCATACCGTGGTGCGCCAGATGCCTGCCGGGGTCGTCGTCGCCGCGTCTCCAACGGGCAAGCTCATCCTGGGCAATGAGCAGATGGAGAAGATCTTTCGCCATCCCTTCCTCGCCTCAGCGAATGTCGCGGAGTATGAGGCGTATCACGGGTTCCATCCCGACGGGCGGCCCTACCGGCCTGAGGAATGGCCGCTCGCGCGCACGCTCTTGACCGGCGAGGTTATCAGGGATGAGGAGATCGAGATCCTGCGAGGCGATGACAGCCGCGGAATTATCCTCGCGAGTGCGGCTCCCGTCTATGACCGGCAAGGGAAGATTGTCGCGGCCGTGGTCACCTTCACCGACATCGCCGAGCGCAAACAGATCGAGCGAGAGCGCGAACACCTCCTTGCCAGCGAGGAGGTGGCCAGAGCTGAGGCGGAGCGCGGCCGCGAACAACTGCAGCGGTTCCTGGGCATGGTGGCGCACGACCTGCGCAATCCCCTGACCTCCATCCTTGCCTCCGCTCAGCTCCTGGACCGCCACGAAATGTCGCCCAATCACCGCGAGCGCACTGCGGCCACGATTGCTAACCAGGCGCGCCGCATGAATGCGATGATTGATTCGTTGGTCGATGCCGCCCGTATCGGGGCGGGCGAACTCAAGATGCAGCCGGCGCCGATGGACCTTGTTGCCCTGGAGCGCCAGGTCGTCGAGGCCAGACAGGTAACCACCGCGCAGCACCACATTCTTCTGGAGGCGCCTCTGCGCCTGGAGGGCACGTGGGATGCGGCGCGGCTGGAGCAGGCCATGGACAATCTGATCGGCAATGCGATCAAGTACAGCCCGAGTGGAGGCGAGGTGCGCGTACGCATCGAGCGCCAGGACGGCCAGGCCCTGGTCGCTGACGCTCACCAGGGCCTGGGCCTGCGCCCCGAGGAGTTGCCGCAGCTCTTCCAGCTTTTCTCGCGCTTGGGGTCGGCAGGCACCATCGAAGGAAGCGGCCTGGGCCTCTATATCGTGCGGGGCATTGTCGAGGCCCATGGCGGACGTATCTGGGCCGAGAGCGCCGGGCCGGAGCAGGGGAGCACATTCTATCTGACCTTGCCGCTCGGCTGGGCAGCACCTGCCGTCCCGCGAGTGCTCTCTTCACTGGGGGGTAACAATTCAGATTTCGGACGGATCCGCAGGTATATCTCCTCTTTGAGCAAACAAGGGGTGATGCGACTGGCCACTCTGGAAACTGTCTTC
>JBKQTH010000315.1:0-5044 GCA_052143275.1 Ktedonobacterales bacterium
TGATAGATTGATAGATTGATAGATTGATAGATCGATAGATTTATAGATTGATAGATTGATAGATGGATAGTTGAGTAGGTGAGATAGAGAAGCGGCGATGCAGATTCCAATCCTGAGCGTCATCTTATTCCTTCCGCTGGCCGGAGCCATCGGCGCAATAATACTACCTCGCATGGCTGGTTGGGGCTGGGCCGGTCTGACCGCGCTGGCCGATCTTGCTTGCTGTGTCTGGCTCATAACCCAGTTCGCCTCCGGAACAAGCGGCCTGCAATTCACGGAGAGTTACCCCTGGTTGCCACAGATCGGTATCAACTACGCCCTTGGCGTTGACGGCATCAATCTCTTCCTCCTGGCGTTGAACGCCTTGCTTACCTTGGTGGCTCTCGGCGCCTCGCTGAATGTGGTGCGGGTTGGGGACCGGTCGCGCGAGTACCTGTTTCTCATGATGTTGCTCAGTACCGGCATGATGGGCGTATTTCTGGCAACCAACTTGTTTCTATTCTATGTCTTCTGGGAGTTGATGCTGGTGCCGGCCTACCTGCTGGTAGGGATGTTTGGTGGCAGACGACGTGCCTATGCGGCTATGAAATTTGTGCTCTATACCGCCGCTGGCTCGCTTTTGATGCTGGTCGGTATCATATCAGTAGGGGTGGTGGTCAGCACAACCGCCCACACTGCCTACAGCCTCGATCTGTCCACACTGTTGCGTAATGGCGTCACCTCTCTGCCGAGCACTACCCAACTCTGGCTATTTCTGGCATTTGCCGCCGCATTCGCTGTCAAATGCGGCGTCTTCCCTTTTCATAGCTGGGCTCCCGATGCTTATAGTGAAGCTCCGGCTCCAGTAGCAGTTCTCATCGCTGGGGTCATGGCCAAAACCGGCGCCTACGGATTTATCCGCTTCAACCTTGCGCTCTTCCCCGTAGCTACTCGCTCGATGATGCCACTTATGAGCATACTGGCAGTTGTTGGCATTCTGTACTTTGCGCTTCAGGCGCTCGTGGCTACGGATCTGAAGCGCCTGGTAAGTTATGTCAGCATCAGTCACATGAGTGTTATCGTACTCGGAATCTTTGCTCTCAATGTCCAGGGAATCGAGGGCGGCGTTCTCCAAATGGTCAACCATGGTATCGTCATCGCCGCACTCTTTCTGGTTGCCGCCTTTATCGAGGTGCGGACCGGCACCCGAAGACTGGCCGACTTTGGCGGTCTGGCCACACGTCTACCATGGCTGGCTACCGCGTTCATGATTGCCGCGCTGGCAGCGCTCGGTCTGCCTGGATTGAACAGTTTCGCCGGAGAATTTCTGGCCTTCCTGGGAGCATTCCAGTCAAGCTATGTTTTTGGAGCGTTAGGGACGCTTGTAGTCATTCCAGCGGCGTGGTACATGCTGCGCTTCTTCCAGGGAACTATGGAGGGGCCGCCACGAGATGCGCCAATGGCCGGCAACGGCACCATGTCACAAATGCATGGAACAACCAGCCGGAAGAGCGAGAGCAAGTCGCTGCGCGATCTAAGTTGGGCGGAATTTTCGGTTCTGCTGCCATTGCTCGCCCTTATCGTCGTATTAGGCATTATACCGGGCGCCATGACGAGTCGCGTGCAAAGCAGCGTAGATGCGGTTCTGTCTCCGGCCAGTGCAGCACACCTGGAATCTAAGCCGGCCCACAATGCATCTCACGGGGCTACGGCTACGAAAATTACAGCCGAGCCTTGACGATATTTCTAGGGGATAGGCAAGGGGAGACCTACCGATGGGACCATTTACATTCCAGCCGGATGGGCAGGATTGGCTGCGCATTCTTCCCGAGCTGGCCATACTGGGAACGGCGCTCTTGGTTTTGCTGGTGGATCTGGCGCTGCCGCAGCCACGGAAGAGCTGGCTGGCGATGGCAAGCCTGGCTGGGATAATTGCGGCTCTGGTTGCTGCCGTTATGTTGGTCGTTACCGGTGACCACCTAGCCGCGTTCGACAACATGGTCTACTCCGACAAGACGGCGCTCCTGGCAGATATGATCATTCTTTTCTCCGCTGGAGCCGGCCTACTGTTCTCGCCTGGCTATATAGAGCGCCAGGGTATCACCCAACAGGGCGAATACTATGCGCTGATGCTGTTGGCCACATTGGGAATGATGTTCATGGCCTCCGCTGCTAACCTTATGATCATCTTCGCTGGCCTCGAGGTGCTTTCCCTGTCGCTTTATATCCTCTCAGCCTTCATCGTCTCTCGTTCGCGTTCTCAGGAAGCGGGCATGAAGTACTTCATCCTGAGCTCTTTTGCCTCAGGCTTCTTGCTCTACGGCATGGCTCTGACCTACGGCGCAACCGGGGCGACAAGCCTACAGGGAATCGAATCCTTTCTTGCCGGCCACAGGATCATCGCCACCTCGGGCTTTGGTCCATTGCTGATTGCCGCTCTCGGTTTGCTGGCGGTTGGTTTCTGCTTCAAGGTTGCCGCGATTCCATTCCAGGCGTGGACTCCAGATGTCTATGTGGGCGCGCCGACATCGGTGACGGCTTTTATGTCGGTTGGTACCAAAGTTGCCGCGTTCGTAGCCATGGCGCGTGTCTTTGTGGTTGCGCTGCATGCGGCGCAACCACAATGGACGCCGATCCTCTGGGCGGTTGCCGTGCTTACGATGGTGGGTGGGAATGTGCTGGCGGTTACCCAATCTAATGTCAAACGAATGCTGGCTTACTCAAGCATCGCTAACGCCGGATACATCCTGGTGGCGATAGTGACCGGCACCCAAACTGCCTTGGCTGCCATGCTGGTCTATCTCATCAGCTATGCGGTGATGAATACTGGAGCGTTTGGTGTCGTGCTGGCATTGGAGCGGGACGACGGTACAGGCACAATGCTCAAGGACTTCTCGGGATTAGCCAGGAGACGGCGTGGGTTGGCGGCGGCGATGGCGGTCTTTCTCTTCTCGCTGGCCGGTATCCCGCCTCTGGTTGGCTTTGCCGCCAAATACTATGTCTTCTATGCTGCCATCGTCGGCGGGCACCTGGAGTTGGCAATCATTGGAGTGCTGGCCAGCCTCATTGGCATGTTCTACTATCTGCGCGTTATTTGGCTGATGTACTTTGTCGAGCCACAACCGGATGCCAACCTGCCCACCAGAGTTGCCGCGCCGTCCTTACCGGTACCGGCAGTGGCTGCAGCCCTACATCCAGGCGGTGTCGCGGTTGCCGAGCAGCCGGTGGGGGCGTCCATCGCCGTCGCCACCGGTGCAGCCTCCACGGTCACACCAACCAGCTCTGCGCCACGCATTGTCACGCCCGGCACCTGGTTCGCTCTGGCTATCTCACTTGTCCTCACCGTGGTTCTGGGCATCATACCCGGTAGCATTTTCACTCTGGCCACGCAGGCAGCCAGCGCACTCTTTCACTAGAGCGCTCAGCCAGAGACATGGCCCGCATGCTCCAGCAGCTGCTTTCACTGCGTTGTACGGCTATTGGGCCACTGCCAAAAGAGCGATGATCGGGTGGCCATCGCTTAAGCTAAGCCAGGGAACCACTGTTCCTTGCAAAGAGTAGGGTGCCAGGAATACTTGACCTGAGCGGAGAATGAAGGGCGCCCCGCTATAGCTGCCGGCTGGATTGGCGAGAACACTGTCGGCGGCGTCGGTATCCATAAGCTGCGCTTCCTCCGTCATGCTCTGTGTATCTAGCAGCCAGAGATCCTGATCGGAGATTGCGCCGCTATCCGCGTAAATATTCTGGGTCGCATAGAGCTGGGTACCATCGGTGGGAGCAAGGGTCACGGTACCGGAAAACACGGTGCCGGGCGGCGTCTGCAACCCTCCCAGATTAATAAGACCGATCTGTGTTGGACCACTGGCACCAGGATCCAGCACATAGAGCGTACTCTCGGCCCCACCCGTACTCTCGGCCCCGCTCTGAACGAGATATAGCTGCTGCTGTGCAGCGCCCGGACCGGTGACAGCGAGCTGAGAGATATGAAAGTCGCCTGCGATGGCCAGTTCCTGTGCCGTACCACCAGTCTGGGTACTGAAACGGCGCACTATCGCGTACTCGAAGGTTGCGTTCTGCGAAAGCAATTCCTCGTCGAAGAGCCACTGGCCATCCGCTGAGACCACCAGCTTGCCGCCCGACCCCAGAGTCACGTCATATCCACTGAGGTCCGGTGTATAAGGAGTAATGTAGGGAAAGGCCGAGGTCGGCAGGCTGCCGGCCTGAGGAGGCATAGGGATGTGTGAGGCGGCGAAATCCGGTGAAAGTGTCCGAACCAGCGCGCCGTTAGTCGCGGAATATACCAGGACACGAACTCCACCGGGAGAGGTAGGCTGGGCAAGACCCAGTCCAACATATACCACACTGCCGTCTGGCGCCACTGCCAGGGTATCGGCAGAATCATTGGCAGTCAAGGCAACATTACCAGGAAGGGTTAGAAGCGTCGCGAAGAGCACAGTGCCATGGCTGGAATTGAAAGCTACCAGTGCCTGCTGGTGGTGGGCATTGGGCGACGTCACCTCATAGACACTCTGTCCATTAGGTGATGTACCAGTCGCGACCGGTAGCTGGTTAGGTGTGGAAGGATGTAGTGGACCATTGCTGCTGGGTAGGGAGCGCAGTACCGAGCCGTTCCGCTCGTTTACGGCAATGACCTCGGCGACTTTCCACTGGACTCCGTTGGCGGCTGTTACTGTGACCAGCTTATCGGTCTCGGCAAGAAGCACACCCTGTGCCGCCGCGGCAGGAACATTGGTCAGCTGATTAGTGGAGGAGCTCAGATTCTCGGCGCTGGTTGAGATGATCCCAATCAGCAGGAATCCCACAAGGGCGATAGCGCCGACTACGATGAGCGCGGCAAGGCCGCCTCCATGCGTAAGCGCCCCCGCCATCCGATATATTCGCCTGGTCGTACGGCTATGGGCAAGGCGTGATTGTACGCTGTCACGCAGGTCAGGCACATAAGGGACCGGCTCGTTACCCAACGACGCTATAATCTGGTATGGTGTTTGTAGCGTGCGGGAGCGTCCGCCGCATATTTCGCAGATCGCGATATGTTCCCGTACCG
>JBKQTH010000316.1:0-9697 GCA_052143275.1 Ktedonobacterales bacterium
GCGCCAGTGGCAACATCCTGTGCGGGGATGAGATGGGTAATATCTATCAGGCGGGTCTGTGGCGCAATACCTGCTATCACCCCTTTCATAACGCCGGGGTAGCCGTCTTCGAGACCGAAATCGGAGAGTAGCGCGATTACTGCTGAGGTAGCCATGACTTTGTCCTGACAGTGCTTGTATCCTCTGTCTGCCCTGTGAGCCTGCACGCCGTTTGGTCCTGGACCACTCGTCGACTATTCGAGAAGCTTGCAATCGAAACGAACAACCCCCGCCCGGCGGTCGGTGACAGCTCGAGTGACCTCGAGTTTGACTGTACCACCGATAGGGACATCTAGCCGGTTCAGGCCGACGATCCAAGCTTCCGAGTGAATCTCGGGATGATCTAAGCGGGCGATCTCGCAGCGGACATATGGCTGCTCGGTTCCCTCAAAGACAGCGGATAGCCCTTCTTCTTTGGTCACGACAGTGCCTTCGATCACCATTGGCAGCCTTCTTTCGATGTGATACCAGCCGTCTCGCTCGCTATGGCTTTATGGTTCTCCTGAGTGGCACTATAGGCGCGGCCGGCGGGCACTGTCAATGACAGCTGCCGCGACTTTGTGGTAGACTCTCGCTAGGAATGTTGTGTCCAGCGTTCACCTCACTTGTGATCTCCTGGAACTACTCGCGGGCCTATAGCTCAGCGGCAGAGCGGACGGCTCATAACCGTTTGGTCGCAGGTTCGAATCCTGCTGGGCCCACCAGAGCCACTTTTGCGAGAACGACCCACCGGCCGGCTTCCCAGGGATGAAGCGCCAGCGCATACATAAGGTGGAGCGTTGCTACGCCGGATATTCGAGAGGGGCACCCCGTCGTGCAATTCTATGACCGAGCCAAGATCTATGTCACTGCCGGTAGTGGTGGTAGCGGCTCTAAACACTTTCACCGCGCCAAGTACGTCCCCATGGGAGGCCCAGACGGCGGTGACGGAGGCCGAGGCGGAAGTGTTTACCTGGAAGGTGATGCCGGCCTCAACACTCTGGTTGATTTCCATTTTCATCCCCACCATAAGGCGGGTTCCGGAGGCAATGGCGCTGGCCAGAAGATGCATGGAGCTAAAGGCGAGGACCTCATCCTACGGGTGCCGCCGGGCACCATGGTGCGCAATGCCGACAGCGGCATGCTGCTTGCGGACCTCACGGACGCTGGCCAGCGAGTCATGGTGGCACGAGGTGGTCGTGGAGGGCTGGGCAATGTCCACTTTGCCACTTCAACCAACCAGGCTCCGCGAGAGGCGCAGCGTGGCGAACCGGGCGAAGAGCTGGTGTTAGAACTTGAACTAAAGCTGATTGCCGATGTTGGGCTGGTTGGTTACCCAAATGCCGGAAAATCGACCTTGCTCTCCGTTGTTACACAGGCACGCCCCAAGATCGCCGACTACCCCTTTACCACTCTGGTACCCAATCTTGGCGTGGCTGTGGTCGGTGATCCCACACGCGGCAACGCCTTCAGCAGCTTCGTCATTGCCGACATTCCCGGCTTGATAGAAGGTGCGGCGGAAGGTGTGGGCCTAGGCCATGAATTCCTTCGCCACGTCGAGCGAACCCGCCTGCTGCTCCATCTGATTGACGGTCTCTCTCCCCTGGACCCGTGGGAGGAGTTCGAAGCCATCAATCGCGAGTTAGAAGAGTATAGCGCCGACTTAGCCGAGCGACCTCAGATCGCGGTACTAACCAAGATCGATCTGCAAGAAGGACGCGACAAATGGCCGGAACTCCAAAGGAGAGCCAGCGCTGAAGGGATCCCAGCTCTCGCTATTTCGGCCGCTACACACGAGGGTGTGCCGGAATTGATGAACCTGACGGCACAGCTACTCGGAGAGATTAAGCTGGACGAGACTCTGAAGCAGAGGCGGCTGGCTGCCGAATTGCCAGCCACTGGCCCGGTGCTGCGCCCTGTGCCGTTAGATGATTTCACCATCGAGAAGACGGCGGATGGCTACTTAGTTCGAGGCCGGAGAGCTGAGCGGTTGGTTGCCATGACCGATCCTGATAGTCCAGAGGGTATGGAGCGATTGGAGCGCCAGATGCGCAGACTGGGCGTCTGGAGTGCGCTCGAAGAGGCCGGTATCCAGCCAGGTGACGCTGTTCGCTTTGGCCGGATCGAATTCTTCTGGGGTGAAGAGATGTGATGAATAATCTGGAAGAGGTGATTGGCCAGGAGATCGCGCATGAGGGTCCAATCACCTTCGCGCGTTTTATGGAGCTTGCGCTCTATCATCCCACGCTTGGCTACTATTCTGGCGGCGGCGAAGGACGCGAGCCACTCGGATGGAGTGGTGACTATTTCACCAGCGGCGACGTGCATCCACTTTGGGGCTGGGCCATTGCGCGGCAGCTCCACCAGATGTGGCAACTGCTGGGGAGCCCGGAGCGATTTGATGTGGTTGAGCCAGGTGCGGGAAGGGGATTGTTGGCGCGAGATGTGTGGCATTTTGCCCTGCAGCGTGCGCCTGAGTGGGCCGAGGCGCTGGTCTATACTCTGATAGACCGCGCGGCCTCCGGCTCTCCTCTGCGTAGACGCCGGCAGGAGCGTCTGAATACTGAGCTCCAAAGACTCAATGTGCCCGACGATGCGGTTCGGGTAGTAGATACCCTTTCGGACGTTCGCCAGAGGTTCACCGGCTGCGTGGTTTCCAATGAAGTGGTAGATGCCTTGCCGGTGCACATTCTGGAGAAGCAAGAAGAGGGGCTGGCCGAAGTCTACGTCTCACTCGACCCAGAGCATGGCCAGCTAATAGAGCAAGTTGGGGGCCTCTCTTCTCCAGAGATGGCCGGCTACCTTGATCAGTACGACATCCCCTGGCGCGACTATCCCAACCAGTGGCGATGCGAAGTCTGCCTGGACGCTGGTCGGTGGCTACGTGAAGTGGCCAATCACCTGGAGCGTGGCTACCTTCTTACGATTGATTACGGGTCTATGGCAAGCGAGCTTTATACACCGCAGCGCCTTCGTGGAACACTGGCGATCTATCGGCAGCACCAGCTACGGGAGCGCCCGCTGGCGCAGCCTGGCCGCCAGGATATTACCGCCCATGTGAACTTCAGCGCCTTGACCGTATCAGGGCGCGCTATCGGTATTGACACCATCGGAATCACTTCCCAGGGGAAGTTTCTTGGCCGTCTGGGAATTCGAGAAGAGGCGCAGATGCAGGCAAGCCTTCTGTATCCTTATGCCGAGTCCGAGCGCCATACTGACCGTGGCCAGACAGACTATCTGCGCCGTGCTACCATTCTGGCCGCAGTTTCGACGCTGCTCGATCCACATGGACTCGGTGCATTCCAGGTGCTAGCACAGCAGCGCGGAGTTCCCGAGTCTGGCCGAAATCTTCTAGGATTGGCCTAACGGCCGTAGCCACTAGCCCATAAGAGGGCCCAACACGGAGCGGCCGTCCTTGAAATAGTCATAGATAGCATTGTAGAGCTCCGACTGGGAGTTGGTGAAGAAATGATCGGCACCAGGGACCAGAGCTAGCTGCTTCGGCTCCGTCAGCTGCTGAAACCATGAAACCAGCTTCTCGGGTGAGCCGTATTGATCTTGCTCTCCCTGGACGATCAGCTTGTGTTTGGTACACTCGCCAAGTGTGCCGGTCATCGAGGTCGCCACTGGCACCCCAACACCTATGAGTTGGCGAACTCGCCCATCTCCGCAACCTACCGGCAACCCAACCCATGAGCCAAAGGAGAACCCGGCCAGGCAGAGTTCCGCGCCGGGAAAGTGATGTGCCAGCAGGTCAAGAGCCGCCTGCACATCGGTTGTCTCGCCTCGTCCCTCATCATAGCTGCCGGTACTGCGTCCTACTCCACGGAAGTTGAAGCGTAAGACCGGCAAACCGAGATCACCCAGAGCCTGTGCAATGCGGAACACTACTTTATTGTGCATAGTTCCACCGCCAAGCGGGTGGGGGTGGCAGACCAATGCGGCCATACGCGTATCTGCTGCGTTATCCGGCAGTCGAAGCAACGCCTCGAGCGCCACGTCTGGAGTGATGATCTCGATCGATTTTAAGCTTGCCACGTGGGTTCTCCGTCTTCATAGGAAGTCTTTGGATAGAAGCGTGTTGCATGGGAGTGAAGTTATCCGTTCTACAACATAATGAAGAATTGGTGTTTAGGCCACGGCTTGCCACCCGCCGAGCGTGAAGCAGAGGGTGGTGTAAACTCGTCCTTAGAGAGCAGAAAGGGATTTGTGTGCGTCAATCAACCACAGTAGAGGCTGCCGTAGAGTCGCGTCGTGCACGGCCAACGACCCAGGTAGAACGTTTTGCCGCCGAGACCCTGGGCACATTCTTACTGGTATTTATTGGCGGAGGCGCCGCCACGCTAGCAGCGCTCTTGCCTCATAATCATCACTATACGGCATCGGCGGCTGAACTTTTACTGGTGGCTCTGGCCCACGGCATAGCGCTGTTTGCCATAGTAATGATTGTTGGTCAGATTTCTGGAGCTCATGTGAACCCGGCGGTCACCATTGGCCTAGCATCAGTTGGCCATTTCGATTGGGGTGATGTACCCGCTTACCTGCTTGGGCAGTTACTTGGGGCAGTGGCTGGAGCGCTTGGCATCTTGATTGTTTATGGCAAGCTGGCGGCAACTGTGGGACACCTCGGGGCGCCTTCGCTGGCCACCAACACCAATATGTTACAGGGCATGCTTAGCGAAGGACTTGGCACGGGAGTTCTGGTGCTTGCCGTCATGGCCTCGGCGGTTGACAAGCGCGCTCCGGTTGGTTGGGCCGGTCTGACTATTGGTCTCACGCTGGCTGCCGTTATCATGTTCATCGGCCCGGCCACCGGTGCCACCGTCAACCCGGCGCGGGCGCTGGGACCTGACCTGGTTTCATGGGTCTATGGCGTCACGGTCAACTGGGCCCAATACCTCGTATGTTATCTGATTGGCCCCATTCTTGGCGGCATAGGTGCGGCGTACCTCTACCGGTACATCGCGCATCTACCACGACGGGTAGTACGCTAGATGGGGCCGGAAGGCCGGTCATATATCCTAACGTGAGCGTCTTCAGCGACATAGAGACGTTCGGTCATGTCCAAGAAGAGGCCGTGCTCAACGACTCCAATCGTCGTCTTGATAGCCACAGACAACGCAACCGGATCCAAGACCGTGCCAAAATGACAGTCAAGTATGTAATTGCCGCCGTCAGTTACATAGGGAGAATCATCCACTGTGCGCGGCCCCCGTAAGGCCGGTTCACTCGCAGTCAAGGCGGAACGTAATACTGTCCGGCAGCCGAGCAGCTCCAGTCGGGCGGAGGTATGTCTCCAGCCGAAAGGAGTAACCTCGACAGGTATGGGATGAGTGCTTCCCAGGGCTGGCACCAGCTTACGGCTATCCACGATAATGATGCGATATTGGCTGGCGGCGGCAATCAGCTTCTCACGCAGTAATGCTCCGCCGCCGCCCTTGATCAGATGAAGGTGGGGAAGTGTGACCTCATCGGCTCCATCAATGCTGGCACCGAGTACCGATATGTCGTCCAGGTCAGCAAGTGGAATACCCAGAGAGGTCGCGACACTGGCGGTATGCCTGGAGGCAGGAACACCGGTCACCTTCAGTCCCTGGCGTACTCTTGCCGCCAGTTCATGCAGCATGGCTTCAACTGTAGTGCCGCTTCCTAGTCCGACCACTATTCCATCGGGTATAGCTTCCACGGCCGCATGCGCGGCCTGAGATTTCAGGGCGGCGAATTTATCCGTCATGTCGCTGGATCCGGTCCGCTGCTCTTGATCACTCATCTTCGTCTGCTCCTACTGGCTGGGGAGTGGTTTTACTTAACGTTTGCTTTGCTCCGGCGGAAGCGAATTACCAGCGCGAATCTCCCTGGCCGCTGATCGGTCATGCGCGGCACTGGTCAGCAACAAAGGAAATTCACGATGAAACTTGTGATCAAAATCGCGGGCGCGTTCCAGAGTGATGGCTGCCCGTCGCTCATAGGACTGTGCCAGCAGTACCCGTTTCTCTTCGTCTGGCAGGTCAGAGGTCAAGAGATAGGCCAATGCGAAATCGGGTTTGCCACACCTACTGTAATATCGCGCCTGGGCTTCAGCCTCCGCGCCCTTTGACAGGTCGTCCTGTGCCAACCGCGCGAAGACCTCTTTTAGTAAAGATTGATACTGGGTCGCGAAACTTACAGAACTCATATTGTTCTCCGTCAACGCCCGCCAGCACAGCTGCCATAGATCGAACTGAAAGATCTATAGACGTATTGAATCATAGACTTACTGCCAATTGGAGACAGGGTCATCAACCTTGGCATAAGAATTGGTATGGAAGACTTTACCGAAGCATCATACCTATTCAGGAAGCTGTGTTAGCATGACTACTATCTCGCCCGCTTCATCAGATCAACCGAAGCAATCTGGTACGCAAGATCCATGGTCAACCAGGCCTCTAGCAGTTACTAGGCCTCCTGATAGGGTATTGTACGCCGTTTCTGGTCGTACGGTGACGGGTGGGACTCTGCGCCCTAACGGCTTTCCACTTGCGGCATTGTTAGTCTTGTTTGCCGTGCTGAATATCGGCGATCTTGCCAGCACTTATGTCGGTCTCGTGCATGGGTTGGCTGAAGGCAATCCTCTAATGAGCCGGTTGCTGGCCCACTATGGCTTTGGCGCTCTTATTGCCGATAAGGTATTCGTCGTTGTCGCCGTCAGCTGTGGCGCGTTCCTGCTCCGCAAGCTCAACCGGCGCATGGCCCACGCCGTTGCCGTTATCTGTGACGCCCTTGTGTTAGTGGTGGTGCTCGCCAATATTGTCCAGTACGCCCTGACGAGATGACACTCGCTCCCGTGTTAGGTTGCCGGCCTTGAAATACGTCGGTTAAATATGCGGTATGGCTCGAAGAGTGCCAGAAGCGCATGCGGCAACTGCCCATCGATAAGCGTCCCCTCCAGCTCAGGCCTTTCGCTAGTAACGTGACCACGGCGATGGAATATCTCCACCAGATCTCCCCGGTCGAAAGGCACCAGTACGTGAACTGGATCCAGCGACTTGGCGATGACCTCACTCACTTTGAGAAGAAGATCTGCCACTTGAAAGCCGGTGAGCGCCGAGATCGGCACGGCATTGGGAAAGAGTGCCGTGTCTACTTCATGAGGATCAGTCAACTGGTCTACCTTGTTGAGTGCGGTTACGCGCGGTTTGGTGGCGGCGCCCAGCTCTTGCAGCACATCGTTCACAGTCTGGCTCTGCTCAATGGCGTTTTCATGGGTGATGTCCACCACTTCCAACAGGATATCCGCTTCGGTCACTTCTTCGAGCGTGGCACGAAATGCTGCCACCAGGCTGGTCGGCAGCTTCTGAATAAATCCAACAGTATCGGTGACCAAAATCTCCTGGTGAGTAGGAAGCTTAACATAACGAGTCGTTGGGTCCAGGGTGGCGAAGAGCCTGTTTTCGGCTAGCACCTGGGCGGATGTGAGCGTGTTGAAGAGCGTCGATTTACCGGCATTTGTGTAACCGACAATCGCCACTGTTGGAATCAGCTGGGCACTTCGCTGATTGCGTATTACGTTGCGCTTCTGGCGCACCCCTTCCAGTTCACCTCGTAGCTGGGAAATGCGAGTGCGAATTCTCCGGCGATCGATCTCCAGCTTAGTCTCGCCGGGGCCACGCGCCCCTATTGCGCCGCCAACTCCGCCGCTGGCACCTCGTGAGCCGCCCCCCAGCCGGGACATAGCGTGACCGCGTCCCGCCAAACGGGGTAGGCGATATTCCAACTGGGCCAGCTCCACTTGGAGTTGGCCCTCCCGTGTATGAGCATGCTGCGCAAAGATGTCCAGAATCAAAGCGGTGCGGTCGATTACTCGCGCGCCGATAAGGTCTTCGAGATTCCGCTGCTGCGCCGCGGTTAGCTCATCATCCATACTGGCCAGGTCGAATTCAAGCTCCCGGCGAAGCTCGGCCAGGTCATTGGCACGTCCCTTGCCGAGATACGTGGCAGCGTCAGGTTTACGCAGCCGCTGTATCACGCTTCCTACTACTTCCGCACCGGCGGTGCGAGCTAGCGATGCCAGTTCATCTATGGAGTCTTCTGTACTCCATAGCGCATCATCGCGGCCGATGTCCACTGCCGCTAGAAACGCCTTTTCCACCATACTTTTTTCTGCAAAAGTGATCATGCGTTGGTTCTTAGCCGTACCGATTTCCCTTTCTTGTCTCTGGTGGGAATTCGCACGCTATCTCGGTTTGCCGCCGTGCTCGTTGCCGGAGGTGCATGCTGCAGTGCGTGCCGTGCCAGTGGCGCAATTGTATCATTCCATCCGCTGTGTTACCAGGAATAGCTCGGCAAATCCGTGCTGGAAATCTGATGGACCGTGATATCATTAAGCAGTTCGGGACCCGAAATACCCGAAGGGGAAGAGTGCTGAAATGAAAAGTAATTGGTTCGAATACCATAAGATAGCACCTGGCGTCTATGTGCTGCAGGATCCGATCGGGCGCTTGGTTCCAGAATACGGTGTCGGCACGGTAAACCTCTATCTTATCCAGGGGACACACCATGCAGCCCTGATAGACGCCGGTATGGGTGTCGGGGACCTGCTCGCCGCATGTCGTGAACTGACCGATGCGCCGATCTGGGCTCTGTCTACGCACAGCCATTGGGACCATATTGGTGGCTTGCATACCTTTACCGACCGGCGTATCCATGCTATCGAAGCCGACCGCCTGCTGGAGAGTTACCAGGTAGAGGGCGTGGGGCGGATTGAAGCGGCTCCGGCTACCAGCACCCTAGCTGAAGGCGAGGTACTGGACCTTGGAGGCCGGGCGCTAACTGTCTGGCACACGCCAGGACATTCGCCCGGCCACGTCAGTTTTGTCGACTCCGAGAGTGGTTACCTGTTCTGCGGGGACACCTGTTATGCTGGAACGCTGTGGATGCAGACCGATGACGCCAACCTTCCAGATTGGCGCCGCTCGCTAGAACGCCTGGCCGGGAGTGGCGGCGTCGCGCTCTGCGGTGGCCATGAAGCGCCGGTGCAAGAAATCGCTCTGGCAGGGCGGGTACTTACTGCCTTGGACCTGACCGTCACCGGCCGCTCGCAATCGTTGCCATTTGCCTTCGACCCGGGCAGCGTCAAGCATACCTTTGGCGAGTTCGACATTTTGCTGCGTGGCTAGCATTGTAGGGTGAACAGTGGATCTACTCGAATAGCGGCCGCTTGATGAGACGGTAAGAGAAGTCGCGCAATTTTCGTTCGGTAACCTGCCGGGCGGGAACCCCACCTACAACGGCAAATGGCTCCACGTCTCGCGTAACCACGGCTCCTGCCATGACTACCGCGCCCTGGCCGATGGTAACTCCCTGTAGTATCATTGCCCGCGTTCCGATCCAGGCGTAATCGTCGATGACGATGGGCCGGTAGTCGCTGGGGAAGTTTGGGTCATCGATGTCGTGAGTGCCGGTTATCAGCGCGGTCTCAGCCGAGATGCTCACATTGTTGCCGATAACCAGGCCACCTGAAGTGTATATCAGGCACTTTTGGTTGATGACTGTGCCGTCGCCGATCGAGACCCGCCGTCCGCTGGTCCGGATCCCAGTCATCTGAATATACTGCCCCATGAGAATAGAGGCGCCCTCGCTGATGTCCCAACCGAGCACTCGGCGATACCATAAGCGGCGCACGGTATGGCTTGGCATGTAA
>JBKQTH010000317.1:0-5871 GCA_052143275.1 Ktedonobacterales bacterium
GCTGTGTCATAGAGTTGTGGTCGGAACACAACGAGAAATTGAGATGCGTGGAATTCCAACCGTCCTCATCACCCTCGTTCCTGAGGCTTCGAGACAAATGGGGCTGTCGCGCGCCATTCACCCAGTCGATTTCACATTAGGCGATTGCACCGGTGGGCCGTTCCAAAGGGACTTGCAGCGCAAAGTGATCCTGGATGCGTTCAAACGCTGGGAGGCGCGCGTCGAAGCCGGAATCATCTGGGATATTGAATACCCAGAATACATACGTGACACGGCCATAGAAGGTACCGGCGAGATAGTCCGAGAATAGTAATCCACGGTCGTATCGAGCTAATAGGGAACTTGGGACACCGCATCGCGGCTCCCCATGTCAGCTTCTCTGCAGCTCTCAATCCGGCACGCGGGCAGCATACTCTGAGCTGGACTGCCGAGCCATGCAACCCGCAACCGTGCAGTATCAGTGTTCCTGACAACGGCAACGGTTCCTCGTATCGCGGCAGCAGCCGAGGCGGCGCCCAGCCAAGTGCTGCGAAAGCGTGTGAATAGTATCTATTGTCGATACTAACCGATAAACGACGGTGTGGAGAGGGCAGCATGCCAGAAGAGTCGCCAGATGTCGCTCTACAAGAGGCCGAGAGGAAGCTCGGTGAGCATGGGGGTTGATAACTAGATGTACGGAATGTACCCATTCCTACCCATTTCTGCTCTTTTGTTCCCCTTGACGGCAACACGTGGCTATGATACACTTGTTCTAGTAACCAAGGAGTGAAGGCATTCCTCTCGGCAGGACAGCCGGGGATTGACAGGGAGATGGGGGATGCTGGTACAGCGGGCGTACAAAACGGAACTGGACCTGATCGATCGACAGGTGACTGCCTGCCGCCAGCATGCCGGCGCCGCGCGCTGGGCCTACAACTGGGGGCTCCGGGTCAAGCAGGAACGCTACCAGGTGACCAAGAGGAGCCCCACCGCCATCGAGCTGCACCGCGAGCTCAATGCCCGGAAAAAGACAGACCTGCCCTGGATGTACACCGTCTCCAAGTGTGCTCCGCAGGAGGCCCTGTGGAACCTGGATGCGGCCTTTACCAACTTCTTCCGCCGGTGCGCCTGCAAGAAGCAGGGGAAGTGGAAGGGGAAGCTGGGTTACCCGCGCTTCAAGACCAAAAAGAAGGGACTGGGCAGCTTCCGGCTCACCGGCTCCATCGTGGTCTGTCCAGACGCCATCGTGTTGCCCCGGCTGGGCCGGCTGCGACTCAAGGAGCGCGGCTATCTGCCGACCGGTGGGGTGCAGATCCTCTCGGCCACGGTGAGCGAGCAGGCCGGACACTGGTATGTGAGTCTGCAGGTGGAGGAAGAGCTGACTATACCCGAGAATACCGGACCAGTGGTGGGGATCGATCTGGGCATCAAGAATTTGGCCACCCTCTCCGATGGGACGGTGATCCCCAACCCACGCCACCTCAAGCGACGTCTCAAGAAGCTCAAGCGCCTCCAGCGGGTGGTGAGCCGGAGGAAGAGAGGTAGCCACAACCGCAAGAAAGCCGTCCGCAAGCTGGCGAAGCTGCATCGGCAGATCAAGAATCAACGACACAACACGCTGCATCAGCTCACGACCACACTGGCGAGAACCAAGTCAGTGCTGGTCATTGAAGACTTGAATGTGAGTGGTATGCTCAAGAACCATCATCTAGCGCAAGCCATTGGCGATGTGGGGTTCTCTGAGTTCAAGCGGCAACTCCTCTACAAAGCCAGCTGGTACGGGGCCCAAGTCATCCTGGCCGATCGGTGGGAACCCTCTAGCAAGCGGTGTAGTGGCTGTGGGTGGATCGACAAGGACCTCACCCTTTCAGATCGGACCTTTCACTGCCAGCAGTGTGGTCGGGTGCTGGATCGGGATCTGAATGCCGCGATCAATCTAGAGAAACTGGCCGGGAGTTCGCCGGACAGTCAAAACGCTCGGTGCGAGCCGTCAGCGCTGGCGCGACGCACAAGCCTCGCGTGAAACTGGTGGCGCGGAAGCAGGAACCCAACGCCGAGCCTGGCGCGTCCATACTTGGGTCAGTTTGGGAGAACGGTATAACTGGCTTCTGTCCTCACCAGATAAACAGTTTTGGTCTGTAAGTGAAATCGTTGCCGAACTTAAAAGGGTGGGCATGAAGGTCAGCAACGACGCTGTTGTTCGCTGGATTAAGCCACTGGAACATACTCGAGATTTCGGTGGGGCTGTGGGATTAAGAGCTATCCGAAGAGTGCATTGGAGTTCCCCTGCCCCGCTGCTAAAATCTAGCCTTGACATAGACTGCCGGAATCTTGACTGCCGGAATCTTGACTGCCGGAATCTTGATTCCCCGCACCAAATTGAGTAGTATGGCACTGGAGAGGTCACCTGGGAGCCGCTCTCCCGGGTCACGAGCCCGCAGACCCCTTTTGACATAGTGGGAACAAATCCCTTGACCTTCAGTGGGGGAGGTGCTGAGAACCCCTGATATGTCTGTGGGGATCCAAAGAACCCCTCGGCAGTCGATGGGAGCGGCACTTCCACGGACTCTGGCCTCTTCACCCCTAGCATTTATTCAGTTGTCATCATCACACACATTCCAGACAGCACAGGCAGCAAAGCCGTCAAGGGGCCGCGGAACGCAGTGGAGCGGGCGGCGAAGCCCGCACCCTTGACGGCGCGCTGCCGTGCTGTAGACTTGCGGAGTGATGGTGAGACGAACACAACGGGTTGCCAGGACGGTCGACTTCCACCAACGGAGAGACGAGCCATGGCGAAGCGAGCGCAGCAGCGTCTGGACCTCAAAGTCGTTCCGCTGCTCAAGAACGAATCCCTCTACATCGGCGTTGACATTGGCAAAAGCAAGCATGTCGCCGGTTTTCTCTCCAAGACGCTGCTGGAGCGACATGGCCGCTTTGAAGCGTGCCCCGCTCTCGTGTTTGAGAATTCCCGTGAGGGGTTTCGACGGTTCATCGACCGCATCATGAGCTGGCTCCACTGGAACAAGTGTATATAGTCATGGAGCGCACCGGCCACTATCACCGGTCGTTAGAGCAGTACTTGCACGAGCTGGATCTGTGCGTGTATCTGATGCATGTCCAAAGCCGACCAGCGGGCATGCTTAAAACGGACAAACGCGATGCGCTGACATTGGCGAATCATCTGTACGGCCAACTCGAATTGGGAGTACAGGTCCCGAGCAAACTGCAGCTGGTGCGGCGAGTCATTTCCCCCTCGGCAGCTGCGGCGCAACTCAAGGGATTGATCCGGCATCGCTATGAACTCATCCGTGAAAGCACTCGGCGGAAAAACAAGTTGGTTGCAATCTGTGATGAGCTGTTTCCGGAACTGGTACGGGTGCTCAAGGATCCCAATGGCCAGGTCGCTCTCGCGCTGCGGGAACAGTTCCCGACTCCCCAGGCACTGGCAACCGCGAGTTTCACGGCTCTACAGCAGATACGAGGCAGCGCCCGCTCGCTCGCTGATGCGAAACTGGTCGAACTGCAACGTCTGGCGGCAGAGAGCATTGGGAGTAAAGACCTCATCCGCCAGCGCGGTCTGGTGCTCGAACAAGGCCAATTGATCAAGGAACTTCGGCTCTTGCGCGAGCATATTGACCAGCTGGAAACCGAGATTGTCAGCATCGTCGAATACGCCCGGGAAGGGCAGATCCTCCTATCATTTCCCGGCATTGGACCAGTGATGGCCGCCTCGATGATCGCTGCCATTGGCTCGATCCACAATTTCCCCTCGGCCTCTGCTCTCAAATCGTATTTTGGCTGGGCGCCGGTCGTGGTGCAATCGGGAAGCACACTGGATCATGTCCGGCTGACCCGAGGAGGCACTAGGACGATGAAGCAGATACTCTTCCTAGCGGTCTTCCAAGCTATCCGCTCGCCGGACAGCGAATGGGCCAAGTTGTACCACCGCTTGGTGAAAGCTCGGTGTCCCTTTGACGAACGCACGCAGTCGTACGTCGGCAAGACGCGGGTGATTGGGCGCGTAGCCGGTCAGATGACCGAGGCCATCTATGCCCTCCTGAAACGAGATGCAGAACTCTTGAGCAAGGTCCCACCAGGACAAGAACCGCCACCTCCGCTGCTGTACGATCCTGAGGTGCATCAGCGGCATCGCCAGGGCCAGTACCGGCCCTTGAAATCGACTCCGCTGCCCAATATTATGGTCATTTCCTCTGATCGTTTATCCGAATGAAACCTTGCCAAGTGATGCGTGATGCTGGTGGGCAGAGTCTCCTGGAATACCATCTTCGGTGGTCCCTGAGTTGACGCAAGCGCGGCGGTTAGTGATGAGGTGAAGGTGTACGCACAAAGCGTATGACCACATACACCAGTACAGCAAACCAGCCGAACGGAATGGCGAGCACTGCCCAAAGAATTCCCGGCTGCCCAGATCGATTTGCATCCAGGCGGACCCAGGTGAAGCCCACGATGATGGGAATCACATAAAGGATAAACAGGGGAAAGAAGAGCTCTGGCCTCATAGCGATTCCTCCATGTGCGCGCTTCATTACACCGAATACAGTGTAGCATACGAGCGAAACTCGGCCCGCGCCGTAGAGGCGCGAACGATAGTGACCCACGTGGTAACGATGGGATTTTGTTCATAGGAAACCAGCCCATGAGAGTCCGAAGTCATTTGCTGCGGTTCCATCCGAATGATCCCATATGTCTGAGGGTCTACTCGCCCGACTTCACGCCGATCGAACAAGCGTTCTCCAAGATCAAGTCCCTCTTGCGCGGACTGGGAGCCCGCACCAAGGAAGCGCTCCAAGAAGCGGTCCGCCTCGCCATCGAGGCCATTACCCGCCAAGATGCGGCGGCGTGGTTCGCCCACGCCGGTTACGCCCTGCCTGCTCAAAATACCTGACAGTTGCTCTAGGAGCTACTCGCTCAAGGAATACATCGGCGAGACATAGCCATAATGGAGCACTCCAGCGGCCGGACTACTCCGGTCAATCGAGCTTGCGCAGTACCTCGAAGAGCTCTTCGTTGTCGGGAGCCTCGCTGGTCGGGCGGTGGATATGTATCCACGCTACCTTGCCGTTCTTATCGATCACGATGAGCGCGCGCTCAGGCATGCCGGCGGCGTGGCGCACGCCATAGCGATCGGTGACCGCACCCTGCGGATAGAAATCAGAGAGCAAGGGATAGGTAATGCCGAGCTTCTGTCCAAACTCTCGCAGCGAATGGGTAGCGTCCATGCTGATGCCGAGCACCTGGGTATCCAGTCCAGTGAAACGCTCTAGGTCGGCCTCATATGAAGGCATCTGGGCAGAGCAGGTTCCGCTGAAGGCGAACGGAAAGAACGCCAGGACAACATTCTTCGACCCACGATATTGGCTGAGGGTTATTGCCCCACCAGTGCCCGACTTAAGAGTAAAGTCAGGTGCCTCATCTCCAACTTTGAGAGTAGCGGTCTCCGAGAGATTCTGGTCAATAGCCAAGGTTTGATTCTCCTTCTCGATTAGGAAGAGGCCAAAGCCCGCCTCTGGCGCCTGGATAAATCCGTGCTACATTTTTGATGCATCTTGTATACGTCGCCAGGTATTTTTCTGCCTCCGCACCAAGCATTTTAGCGCAACATGCGCCGGAGAAACAAACCGCTCATCTAAGTAAGCCAGCAATTAATCGACCTCGATTAGCGGCGAAGGCTTAGACAGCACAGTTGGCGTAGTCTTGATTTGAGGAACGCCGCGAGCTGGAATCGAGACGCGGGCGTAAACCGCCAGAGCGGCACAGGGCCGAGCGGAAAGTATGACGCTATCGGGATAAAACTGCAGGACATTGCCTTTGACGAAATTATCGCCGTCGCTACACCACCAGCCTGCTGGTAGGCTCCGGTTCATTCGGGGC
>JBKQTH010000318.1:0-12624 GCA_052143275.1 Ktedonobacterales bacterium
TACTGCTGGAGCGACGCGATGAATGCGTGGCTCGACGCGTGCGTCGAAGATGCCGGCTCGGGCTGCGCGTCTGGGCCCTCGGGGCCCCTGAGCCGGGTGAAAGGGAAAAACGTATGGCAGCGGAAACATACAATTGAGCATGATTTGAGAAGCATGGGGAAATGACAAAGAGGGAGGGAAGCGCCGCAAGCATGAGCTGTCTCTCTCTTTGTCACAACAAACGAACGGCTTTGGCAGAAACAGGTGAGCTTTTCCCGGACCCTGATCATCCTTTATTGAGAACAAAGAACGAGGTGTTTAACGATCAGGGTTCAACCGGATTTGGTATGACTCGTGTCGGGTCAGGACGTGAATACACTGGCTGCTGAATAGATCCGGCGATCGCTCAGCCAATGCAAGCCCTCCCCAGACGTCCCGCTCTTCGTCTTTGACGCGGGTTACGATCTGATTCAACTGGCCCTGGACTTCCAGCGAGCAGAATATTACTACGCGAATTTCATTTCCAAGAAACGTTTGCGTAGACCATTCACTTGGGACTTAACATTCTTGCTATGAACAGCATCGTAGAGCAACTGCGCCAATTCACCCATCGCTTGCTCATCCATCCCGAACCGCGTCATTTCGGAAACTCCAATCCGCAACCCAGAAGGGTTTCGTGGGTCAGAATCGCCAGGAAGCATGTTGTAGTTTACGATCATGTCATTCGCTTCTAAACGTTGAGCAACCTCGACACCACCACCCCACGAGGAGACATTTACGGCGATCATGTGGCTTTGAGTATAGCCATATTGCTGTGCTTCTACCGGTACACCGAGCTCATCGAGGCTACGACCTAGTGCCTGAGCGTTTTGGATGGTCTGGCTCGCATAGTCGTGGCCATACTTCTTCATCTCGCGTATTGCAACAACTAGTGCAGGTAAGCTAAAAAGATGGTGGTTACTGGACGAACCGGGAAACACTCCGCGGTCAGCAGCAGGCCAGTACTTTCTTTCCCCTTCTGCATCCAGGTTACCCAAGATGACACCGCGCTGTGGTCCTGGAAATGTCTTGTGAGTACTTCCTGTCATCCAGGTGGCCCCTTCTTGCAATGGGGATTGGAACTGATCGCCAGCTATCAATCCTAGCACATGGGCTCCGTCATAAAGCAAAGGAATACCCTTGGTTTTACAGAAGGCAGCCACCTCTGTGACGGGCTCGGGGAATAGAAACAAACTTTTGCCCATTACGACCATTTGTGGTGATACCTGATCAATAAGTTCAATGGTTTTCTCGACATCAACGTGGTAACAATCAGCAGTCAGAGGTAAGTGATGCAGGTTGATCGAGTTTGGCTGCCCTAGTGTAAGTGACTGCCCACGCTTCTGGATGCGGCGGCCAAACACACCGACAGAACTATGACTGATGTGTCCACCTGCGTCGGTTGAGTTCACGATGACCGTGTCACCACCGCGTAAGTAGCCAAGAGCGATGGCTGTGTTCGCGGCATTCCCGCTGATAGGACGTACGTCAGCCTGTGCAGCACGAAAGAGTTCCTTGATCTCTTTTGCTGCCATGCGCTCGATCTCGTCAATATACTGCGTTCCCTGATAATAGCGATTGACTTTCTCGCGCTCATTTGGATGCCCTTCAGCGTAGCGGCCCAAGAAATCTGAGTCTTGCACACGGCGAACTGCCTGGCTGACAGTATTTTCGCTGGCGATTAAGTTAATCGTCTGCGTTTGTCGCCAGGTATTCTGGCGGGCTATGGTATCTTCGATATCACTGATGTCCACTGGCATATATTGGCTCCGTGCAATCTTCATAGAGAACTAGCTTTTAGCAGTAAGTATAGCAGAACAGGCACATCGTAGAGATGATTGGCCAGACCGAGGGCGTCGCGTTTGTCGGATTTAAGCAAGCCCGCTTGCCGCTTCTGGACATGCATGAGGTAGACGGGTTGCTCCAGTTCCCGGAAGCTGGTCCAATCTATATGCTAGCAAGCTTCCTAGCTTGCTAGCTGTTTGGCTCAAGTTGGATGCAATGCAGCTACGGTTTGATTGCCCAGCGGGGAACTGTCTAAAGAGATGTCAACGGGGAAGGTGCTGCATTTTACCATCAAGCGGAGGCGTCGCTGTTGAGAAGCGGATTTTAAGTTCGATGAGCTCAGTAGATCTGTATCCGCTGGCATCCGTGACAAGAGACGATTTCAACCATTCTCGCCAAGCAGTATCCGCCATAGTCCACAGAAGTTTGCCCTGTTGGCTGTCAACGGGGGACGCGGCGCCAGCTTCCTCCTCGAGACCGAAGACTTCAGTGTCAAAATCATGGGCGAGCACATGGAGACCTGGCCGGGGCTATGCGTCGAGCTGCGTAGCTTCTCCCTCCACACCCATGAGGAGGGAGCGCAAGGAGCGGTCGAAGCTTCCCTTGCCTGGATCCGCGAGCATCTGCTCGCCGACCAGGATGCCAAGCTGGTTGAGAAGGTGTGCAGCTGGAAGACGGTGACGCCATCTCGCTTCGATCTGCGCGTCGACTGGCAAGGCGGATTTGCCCCCAGCTTCGACGCTGGTGAGGTCGAGCGCTTCGTCAAGCCGAGGCGATTGAAGTGGCATCCCTTCTTCGAGGGCACGCGCTGCACCGGCTACCGCTTCGGCTCGGGGGATCCTATCTTGGCCCGCCTCTACGACAAGAGTACGGAGCGCCGGGCTCGCCACGATGAGGGTTACTTCGCCCTGCTTGCGGCTCGTGATCCAGTTGCCTTCGACCCGAACCGCGATGTGTGGGGCTCGAGTTCCAGATCCGCCGGGAGGGCTTGACGAGCTTCCGTTTGGCTCCCAGTACCGCCGCCGATGAGAAGAAGGAGGAGAAGGAGGACGACCTGGAGGCGCAGATCGAGGCGGAGCTCTCGGCGGAGGAGGTGCCGCATCTGGCGACCTTCCCCAAGCTCTTTGAACACCATGAAGCGCTTTTTCAGCAACTGACTACCCACTGGCTGCGGCTCACGACACCAGGCAGCGGCACCGTCCCCTCTCGCTGGCCGACTGATCCCACCTGGGAAGCGCTCCGGCGTGACTTCGGGCGGCTCGCAAGTGCGCCACCTCTGGATGAAAATGCCCGCGAACTCGTGCGAACGCATCGCTACGAGGGGAGACAACGCCTGCTGCGGCGCATGGCGCTCGGAGTTATCAAGGCACTCGAGGTCCAGGATACCTCAGTCGCGTCCGCCTCACTCCGGCAACTGGCCGAGCTGGTCACCACCAAGGAAGCACATCGCCTGCAGGCACGCAAAGAGGCAATCCTTAAGCGAGAAGGGACGGTGCCGTCGTGGGTGGAAGCGGGGATGGGAACAGGGATGGAGCACCCTGAGAAGGTGCGGCACCTGATCCAGATGCTGCTCGGGATCTTTGCCGCACATGGCGTGCTGGCCTTGGGCGACAAGCCGATCCATAGTGCGGGGAATCTGCTGACCCAACATCTCGATCTGCTGGAGGCAGTGGCGGAGGACAAGGGCGGAGTTGGCCAGGTGCTGCGGAGGCGTTGTCTCGTCACCGAGCGTGCCAGAATGAGGAGCGCCTCGCTCTGGGTGAGGCTTGGGATAACTCGCTTGGTCTGGTGTTCCCCAATAGGTTGGGTAGGATCATGATTCCCGGCAACCTAACGAAGCGCTACTTCAAGGAGATGCTGAAGACGCTGGGACTAGCAGAGGAAATACGCTTTCACGACTTGCGGCATACAGCCGCAACACTGTTGCTCAGCAGGGGTATGCATCCCAAAGTCGTCAGCGAGATGCTCGGCCATGCAGACATCTCAATCACACTGCGGGTCTATGCCCATGTGACGCCGCACATGCAAGAGGCAGCGATCTACGTGATGGAAAGTCTGTTTGGCGCAGCGCACGTGTAGATACGTGATCGGTACTTTGTTAAAGGCGGTTGCCATAAGAGGAAGAGTCGGCGTATGCTAAGGGCCAGTCCAGAACGCTGGAGGCCCCCCAAAAGAGCTGACGCAAGAAGGACCCGCTACGTGCGCTAAGTGCCGACGAGCGCGCAGAGGTGGAGCGGCTGATCCGGTCCATCTGGGAGCCCGCTGCGGTAGTGGCGCATGCGAAGGCGGGGCTCGCGGTGGCTAACGGGGCGAGCTACACCGCCGCCGACACGGCTTCTGGGGAGGGCAGAGGTCACACCATGGACCTACTGGGCGACTGGAATGGCGCGACGGCCGCGCTCCAACCAGAAACGACCTCGATCCGCTGCGCGATATGCGACCGGCGGTCCAGCGGTCCGATGTACCGCGTCGTGGAGAGCGACCCCCCCGACGATGAGCCGCGCTCCTGGATGCTGTGCGCCGACTGCGCCAACGCCGTCCGGCAAGAGGTCGAGCGCGCCGACCTGCGCACACCGCTGCGTGTGCGCATCGCTGTCGGTATCGTGGCCCTCCAGCGCCGCCGGCGGCCGCATTTCTGGAACGAGCAGTTCTGGGAGGAGCTCGACGACGCCGCGGAAAACAGGATTATGGTGTGGTTCATCTTCGGCTTGCTGATCTTCAAGACGCTCTTTTTTGTGCTCGTCATTGCATACGTCGTGGCGCAGGCCGCCCACTGAGCCCCAGGCGCATCCTCTCCAGAGTGGATTGTCCCTTCGCGCCACGGGAAACCTCACTGGCCGCGCCCACGGGCTCCTGGCGGCCGCCGTCGTGGCCCCGGGCGTTACGGGGCCAGGTGCAGAGCTGGCTTGATCCCTGGCGCGCCAACCAGCGCTGCTAGCAGGCGTGGTCGCACGCCCCGCCCCCACCGTGTCGTTCCCTGATGCACCGTGGCCACCGAGGCGGGACGGTGCTGAACCAACTAGATTGGGGCGGCAAATATCGTGCTGTACACCACGCCAGTGGTGACGATCCACGAGTATTCGGACGTCTGGAGCTCAGGCAAGCATGGCGGCAGCGCGTTCCTTTGCCCGTTTTCAGTTCACCTGCACACTCCATGCGCCATGGAAGTAGTGCAGGATCAACGGGCGAGAGGGAGTATTGAAGCCGATGCGGCTCGCATCGAGCTTGCCGTTGGACGGAGGGAGCCAACCTGTGCCCACGGCCCAGCCCTGCTGCGGTGAGACCATGGTCAGGCCGTTAATGACCACCGCCACGCGGCCCGGGAACAGCCGGCAGGTCCAACCGCGTCCACCGGCCGCCTGTGTAGTGCAGCAGCAATGGACGCTCACCATCGGCACCTGCCATGTGCTTCGTACCGATAATGGTAGAGCACGGTCATGCCCGATCCGTCGTCGCTCCTGCTGGTGTTCCAGTCCTGCCTACCCACAGCCCAGCCCTCAGATGCCGAAACCATGCTGATGTTGGTGAGTTCCAGTTGGGCGTTAGGGTCGGGCGTGTCCAGCCCGCCGAAGACGCCATGGAAGAGCAGCGCGGCGATGACAGCGACGACCAAGACCGCGGCGATGGCTCCGACCACCGTGAAGACACGCCGCGCGTGTGCTGTCGTGGGCGATGCTGCCTCTAGGTCCGGACTCTCGCTCGCGGTAGTGTCGTGCATCGTCCCCCCATTTCGACGTGCGAGAGCCAGCGTGTGCGGCTCGGCCGGCAGCGCGATGTTGCCGGGGCCGGAGTCCAGCGAGCTCCAGCAGCCAGCCGACTACAGTATCATACCACTTCTGCCTGGCTCCTTGGCGCTTCTCAATGTGTTTTGGCCACCAGGGGACCAGCGTGGCGGAGCGAATGGGCTTGGGCTCGTGCTGCACAGCAGGCGAGCTAATACCCGCTCCGGAGTCCGTATGAATTGCTGTCAAACCGAACAAAGAGCGAGCCCAGGAGGCTTATTTCCTGGGCTCAAGTGGTGGAGATGGGGGAGAGTCGAACTCTCTACCGAACATCCTACACCGTTTCGCTGTGTCTGGCACATGTTGATCTGCCCAGCCTTTCGGCAGTCTAGCTGCGATTCTTGTGCCATTGCGTCCCGTCGGGTTGGGGGCAGTCCGTGTTGCCTATGAACAGATGTACGCCAACTCTACGCTGGTTGTCGACTATGCAAAAACTGTCCACGAAACCAAGGTTACTCCAGTTTTGCAATGCGTCACCAGACGTAGGCAATCAGCCGGTGCGTCACCTTGGCACAGTAGCCCCGGTAGCCTGGGAGGTGGGTGGACAGATACCCCTCCTCATTCTTGAGCCGCCAGATGATCAGACCAAGGATCGGGGGAAAGAGGGCCAGTCCCCACCAGGACACCAACGCCAGCGGAGCGCCGAGAAACAGCAGCAGCCCTCCGCTATACATGGGGTGGCGGACGAGCGCATAGGGCCCCGTCGAAATGACGGTCTGCCCTGGCTCCACGTTGACCGCTGCGGCCGCAAAGGCGTTGGCGCGAAACACCAGGAAGATGAGCACCAGCCCACCGGCGACCAACAGATCGCCGATTGGCACAACGTACGCGGGGACGTGTGACCAGCCGCGCAAATTATCAAGTACCGAGACCACAAACATGGCCAACACGCAAGGCACAAGCAACGATATGACGATGCGTTGTCTGGGCTCTGGCTCGGCCAGCGGTCCACCGCGTACACGCCGCCGGAGGAGCGCGGGATGAGTCAGCAGATGGACGAGTATGGGAAGGATGAAGACCACCCAGACGACAGTGAAGACCATGAGTTGCCAGTCCCCCGCCCTTCCCGCGACACGAGACACCAAGCCGCCCACCCCGCGACCCAGCTCGACTCGTCCGCCCCACTCGAGTGCAGTCAGCGTGACTGGCATAGATAGGTCCTTTCCGGTCTCACCCCACTTCGTTCCACACCCATCGCTGGTTTGGCTCGCCGTCTGATGCGTGAGCTACGGCGTGCATGGGTCGGGCTCCCGCCCTGCTCACTCAGCCACTGTGGCTGAGAAGCGGCCATCCAGACGGGTGGCAGCAGTCACCACAGACCGCCGAAGCGCCGCCTGCGAATCGGCGAGTGCTGTGGATTGGTGAAGAAAGCTACTCGTACCGTAGTGCTTCTATCGGGTCTTTCCTACTGGCCCGGAGAGCAGGCAGAGTTCCCGCCAGGAAAGCAATGAACATGATACCAATGATCACAGCAGCTACGGTACTCGGTGGGAAAGTCAAGAGCGATAAGCCAGGGTAGTCGTTCAAAAATCCATTCATGCCGATAGCGTTTACTACCTGGCCAACCAGGGCCGCAAACGCGACACCCAAGACGCTTCCCCAGAAGCCGATAAGCACTGCTTCGCTACTGAACAGCAGAAAGATCCTCCGCGGGCTCATCCCGAGCGCCCTCAATAATCCGATCTCCTTGGTCCGTTCCTGTACCGACATGAACAGCGTGTTAATGATCCCGAAGGACGCAGCTATCAGTGCGATGACACCGAACATATCAAACACGATAATGATGGCATTGATCGTCGTAAAGATGGTGCTCTGCTCATCCTCTATCGTCTGTCCAGTGTAGCCCTCGGCGCTCAGCCTACGCTGTATCGTAGCAACTTGGTCGGCAGTTAAGTTGCTTGGAAAAGTCGCATAGGCAGTCAGAAATGTATCGGTAAGCGTCGCCGGTATGCCGGCATTTTGAATGGTGTTGAGCTGATCGGCCAAAGCGGTATTTGCCCAACAACTAGATCCGCCAATCAGATTCTTCTGCTGGACTCCAGTAACGATCGCAGTGACTGTCGATTGAACACCTTTAGCGCTGGTAATGCCAATGGAGACAGATGTATCGATGATAGACTGATTACTGCTATAGCCAAGGGGGTGTACATAGCTCTCCGGTACGGTAAGCTGATTCTGTGAACTGTTGTTGTTCACGCCTCGACCCGCGACCATCGCAGCGGTACCTGCACCGAATGCCTGTGCCAACGTCAGCTGGTACTTGTCGCCAGTGCCGGCAATATAGTCTGGCGCCGGTGAGTGAGCAGGCACGATGCTCGTGATGTTGGGGATAGAAGACTGTATTCTTGCGAGGTCTTTTGAGGTCATCATCAGTTGCGCCTGGCCTAGGCCGGCTGCGGAAACCACAGCATTCGGATTGTACGTGTACTTTGTCGGACCGCTTGTCGGCGACGTACTCGTACTGGTCAGTTGGACGAACAAGACGTTGGTTGCGCCAAGGTTGCCTATTTGCTGGTTCAGGTAACTCTTTACTCCAGTACCGATGCCGTTTGTAAGTGTGATCGTCGTGGCGCCGATGAATATAGCGACAATCGTGAGAAAGGTCCGCCCCTTAGAACGCAGCATATTGGAGCTGGCGGTCTGGAGTAGGTCGAACAGGTTCATACGTCGCTCCTGTTCGTTAGAGCACCGTCTTTAATGTGTATCTGGCGCTCACAGCGGGCGGCGAGATCTTGATCGTGGGTAACGATGATGAGGGTGATGCCGTGCTCTTCGTTCAGGCGGAAGAGTAAGTCTTCCACGTTCTTGCCGCTAGTGCTGTCGAGATTGCCAGTCGGCTCGTCGGCAAATATGATGCTCGGGTTGTTGATGATTGCCCGGGCAATACAGACACGTTGCTTTTCGCCGCCGCTCAGGTCTGCCGCCTTATTGCCCGCCTTTTGTTCTAGCTCAACGGACTTTAGGGTTTGCAAACCTCGGTCTTTGCGGTCTTTGCGTCCAACCCCAGCAATTTTGAGTGGCAGTATGACGTTATTGAGTACCGTGTCATTGCCGTTTAAATAGAACTGCTGAAAGACAAAGCCGTAGCTTTTGTTGTGTAAGCTATCTACTTGCCTACCGCTCATTCGGGAGGCGTCCTGGTCGCTGACTAATACTGTGCCCTTGGTAGGTTTGTCGAGGAGCGCCAGGACATGCATCAACGTACTTTTGCCTGAGCCGCTCTTACCGACGACTGCGACGGACTCACCAGCAGCAATGGAAAGACTGATGTCGTCAAGGGCAGGAAAGGCAGCTTCACCTTTACCGTAGGTCTTGCTTACGTTTCGAGTCGCAACCACAGCACTCATGAAGTTTTGTCTCCTTTGGCCGCTGTCAGTTCGGGGTCTAGGCCGTCTAACTAACGAAAATGGCGCCCGACGGTGGTGCCACTACGATCAGTCGAGTGTCCGCACGGTCGTCGGCGTCTGCGGCGCGCTATGTCGGTAGAAGACCACGACCTCATGACCGTGTTCCCGTCACGAGCCGTTCGCGGTCGAACGCCGCCGACACGATCCGCCAGCCGAGCCCGTCGAGGATCAGCAGCGCCGCCGCCAAACCGAGGGCTAGGCCGAGCGTCGCGTGGATCACGTTGAACGCGACGAGGTACGCCACCACGATTGCCGGGAGACTCGCAAGCGCGCCGAGTTGCTGCGCGACGCGGGCATCGCTCGAACGCGTGGAGATCGCGATGCCGACCCAGATGGAGAACAAGGCGAGGAGCGGCGTGAAGAGCAGCTGGGCGAGCAGGTCGGGGCCTTGCAGGACCGCCGAAGCCACGGCCGGCTGGGCGAAGAGCCTGGTACAGGCGAGGAAAAAGGCGTAGACCGCGTAGGCGACGGCCAGCGACGGGACGAGGGCCGCCAGGGCCTTGGCCAGCACCAACTCCTCGCGCCGAATGGGCGTCGTGAGCACTGGTTCGAGCGTGCCTTGCTGTCGCTCGCCCACCACCGAGTAGGCGGCGACAACGGCCGGCACGATAGCCGGGATGCTCAGCAGGACCGCTAGAGGATCTCCATGGAGGAACGCGCTCGCTGCCGATGCGGGCAGAGCGAGAACCTCGAGCAACGGGAAAGTGACGAAGACCAGTGGGATGACCGCCATCGTGGCCACGATGGAGCCGTTGCGCCGGTACTCGCGGAGCTCCTTGCGGTAGAGGGCCCCGATACGGGTCGTAGTGGTGCTCATTGGGTGCCTGCCTCCACGTCCTCGTCGATCAGCTCGAGGTAGACGTCCTCGAGGGAGTGGTGTGACTCGGCGATGGAGAGCACGTCGGCTCCGGCGGCGACGAGGGCTCGCGTGAGCGCCGGTGCGGCGACCGTCGTATCGGAGACGGCCAGGATGTAGGCATCGGAAGCGTCCTGCTGCCAGGTGACCACCGCCGGGAGGCCACTAAAGACCAGATCAGGATCGCGGAGCGGGACAAGCGTTCTCACGACAAGCGCATTGGGGAACAGCCGCTGGCGCAGCTCGTCGGGCCGACCGATCGCGCGCAGGGTCGTGTTCAAGAGCCCGACCCGGTCGCAGAGCCGTTCTGCCTCCTCAAGACGGTGCGTGGTGAGAAAGATGGTCACCCCCTGCTTTCGGAGCCCGTCGATCAGGTCGTGGACCTCGCGAGCGGCGACCGGGTCGAGGCCCGAGGTTGGCTCGTCGAGGAAGAGCACGTCCGCATCGTTGAGCAACGCCCGGGCCAAACTGACCCGCTGGCGCAAACCCTTCGAAAGCGCACCGCAGGGATCGTTGGCTCTCCTTTCGAGGTTGACGGCTTGCAGAGCCCGATCGATACGCTCTCCGCCACCCTGCAACGCATAGAGACCGGCGAAGCACTCGAGGTTCTCCCTGACGGTCAGGCGGAGGTAGAGGCCCGGCGACTCCGGCATAATCGAGATCCGTTGGCGGATCTTCTCGCCGTTCTCGGGTGTGAGCGGAATTCCGGCGACCGTGGCCGAGCCCGAAGTCGGAGCAATAAGCGTGCCGAGCGTCCGGACGGTCGTCGTCTTCCCGGCGCCGTTGGGTCCGAGAAACCCGAAGACCTCGCCGTGTCCCACCGCAAAGGAGACATCGTCGAAGGCCATGCGGTCGCCGAATCGCTTCGACAGATGATCGACCGAGAGCGCGAGAGCGCTGCTCGTACTGGCAGACAACGTCAACTCCTCTCCCCTCGCTCATGACACCGCTACTCTGCACGATCGTCCGCTCGTCAGCCGCCGGGCGTTGCGCCGCGGTGCCCGTCTCGTGCCCTGACGCGTCTTTGGGTGTTTCGCAGCGTCCGGACCTCTTCCCTCGTGCTACGCCGCTAGCCCCCAGGGGTGAGGCGACTGGCGCCCGACGGAGCAACTGCAAACTTCACCCGGAAGATGAGGGCGAGGGCCGCAAGTTCGACGAGCCACAGGACAATCGCGATGGTCAGGTCCGCTTGGGCGTACACCGCCGACCCCGCTGCCAGCCCGTTTAACAGGCCCCACGTGTTCAGGCCGAAGAAGAGCGCAAAGGCGATCCGCGCCCAACGATGTCCGCGGCCAATCGACCAGGCCACCCACAGCCAGAAACCAACCGCGAGACCGGCTGCCACCGCGGTCGGCTCAAGTTGGCCGGCGACGACGGCGTGCCACGCACCCGCGGTGAGCCCCGGATTGTCTTTGACGATGCTCAACCTGACGTCGCCGATGGTGGCCGCTATCGTGATCGCAGCAGCGAGCTCAACCACGGCCCCGAAGTACAACAGTTTGACCACGTTGAATACGGATCGGTCGGACCGAGGGACGCTGGGACGGAGCCGCATCCACAACGCGCTGCGCAGCAGGTCGAGGCACTCCATCAGCTCTGGCTGGCGCTGGCCCTCGCGGGCGCCAGCCATGAGCACCTCAAGGATCTCCGCCTCGTGCTCACGCCGGAACGACGTGGGATACCACCTCAACCAGCGGCGGTACTCGCGCTCTAGGTCGGCGGCATCGCTCATGTGGTCATCCCTCCCGTGAGACCGAGCCGCGTGAACGCGGTCGCCGCATTGGACTGGAACCGAGCTGCCTCCGCGGCCAACTGCCGGCTGCCCTCCGGCGTGAGCTGGTAGTACCGGCGCAGACGGTTCTCCACGATCTCCTCCCGGTCGATACTGATCAACCCGTCGAGGCGCAGCCGGTCCAAGGCCGCATACAGCGTCCCAGCACGCAACCGCACACGTCCGTCCGAGATCCTCGCGACGTCGGTAATGATCCCATAGCCATGCTGGCTGCCGGCAGCCAGGGCCGTGAGGATCAGAAAGGTTGTCTCCTGCATTGTCCGTTTACCCATAACAGCAGTATATATCGATGAACT
Organism: Ktedonobacterales bacterium; assembly: GCA_052143275.1. GTDB lineage: Bacteria > Chloroflexota > Ktedonobacteria > Ktedonobacterales > JADMIN01 > JAJPKE01. The sequence continues at coordinate 11,937 of JBKQTH010000318.1, forward strand.
GTCTATGTCAAGCGCGTCTACATACTGGCTACGACCTTTAGTACATAGGCGGTAGCCCAGACCGTCCGCATCCGCTTGGCCTTGACGCCACAGCGCACGGACCAATTGGGAAGTCTACCAACCACCAGAGCAACAGCGCCGGGGCTACTAGACGTTGCCCATGCTCCACCACGAAAGGCTAGTAGTCGCCCGCACCGACCTCAAGCTGGATCACGCTACCAACACCCTGGTGAGGAAGGGCTTCTGGCTGGACCAGCGTGCGGCTCAGGAGCGCGCCAATGCCCTGGGGAGCAAGCAGCAGGCCGGCGCACGAATTTGGCTGGCCTACGGCCTCGCTCTCACATCGTCCGCGTGCTCCGCTGACGGAGCCTCTTGCGGTGACGCTCGATGCCTGCCTGCAGTACTGATCATCCACTTCTGACCCCAGGATGCCAATGGTCGCATGCGATCCTCTGGGGATCGAGCTCGCTTGTCGGTCGCCGGAGGTCAGCGCTTGGCGATTGCTTCGCGGACGGCGGGCACGACTTCGTGTGCCCAGAGGTTCAGTGTCGTGTCGCTGAGGCTGTCGCCAGGAGGGAGCAAGTAGATGAAAGCGGCGGCGCCGTGTTCAAGCACGGCGAAAGTCAGTTCCTCTACCCACTGCGTCACTCCGCCCCCGATCCAGCGGCCCTCGTCGTCGCGGGTCTCT
>JBKQTH010000319.1:0-8461 GCA_052143275.1 Ktedonobacterales bacterium
AAGCTCTCGCCACGCAGCAACGTGCTGAAGCAGCGATCCAGCTTCTCCTCAAGGAAAAACGACCTATCAACTTCAAAGTTGTGGCGGAAACGGCCCATGTGTCGACGGCATGGCTCTATGGTCAGCAGGACATAAAGCAGCGCATTCTCACGCTACGGGTGCAGCAGCAGCCAAAGCCGGAAATTGTCGTCCCCCCACACGAGCGCGCCTCAGATGCGTCCAAGGATGCGTTGATTGCGATCTTGCGCAAACGCGTGAAGGAGCAGGAAGAGCAGATCCGCGAACTCAAACAGCGGGTAGAAGTCGCCTACGGGCAGCTGTATCGGCTACAATGACACCTGGTTAGAGGCATTTCTAAAAAGATGCTGAACACACGTTTCGGATAGGGTATCTTATGGCGGCTTTTGCTCGCTCTCCATCGTAAGCCTGTGCGGCGATTGTAGCCAGCACCAACGAAAGTGAGCCCACAACACCGCTGAATCTCAATCCTCCTACCCGTGACACAGTCCATGAGCTGGCTCTGTAGCACGTTGCGTTTCTCCTTGACCATGAATTCACCCTAGAACCAGAAGAGAAGGCCAAACGGCGCTCGATGGCTGGAGATGTCCGGTATCGGAGGCAACAGTGGGAGGTCGATCTGGATTTGCAATACATTGGCAGCTGGTATACGGTGACTCGGTACAGCCCCATTACCTGGTGAAAAAAAGCGTAACGCTCGTCGTAACGTTTTGGAGACGGTCATATGCGATGATCATACGAGAGAGATTCGGGCACCATGTGTACCCGGCTCTGCTTGTGCGATTGCCAGCAGCCTGACGTCCAAGCGGAGGAGATTATGACGGTTGCTCTCGCTACGCCCGTGCCGGAGACATCAACCAAACCCTCTCGTTCGCGCACGGCCTGGTTGATGACCGCTGGCTTTCTCGTCTATACGCTCTTCATCCTGGCTGGCCATTTCGCGGGTTTCCCACTGGCCTACACCTACTTGCACACCGTCTGCCCCAGTGGCTGCGCACTCAGACCGGGGAATGCCCAGGCCCTTGAGCACGTTGGCCTCTCTGTCGCATTCTATGCCAATCTCTATACCGTGATTCAGGTGATCTTTATCCTCGTTTGTGTGGGGATCGCGGCACTGATTGTCTTCAAGAAACCCGGCCAATGGGTGCCTCTGGGGCTGAGCTGTAGCCTCGTCGCCTTTTCCGCGTATGAGGGCGCGGATTATCCAGCACTCGCCGCCGCCCATCCCGCCCTGCATACACCGTTGCAGTTGTTGATCGGTGTAGGTATGGGCATCCTGGGCACGTATGCGACCTTTACGTTTCCCAATGGCCGGTTTGGCCGTCGCTGGATAGCAGGAGTGTTTTGGTTCTACATTATCGTGAATGTACTCGCCTTCTTCATCACGAATCCCGTTTTTGTTCGGGTCAACACGATACTGGGTCCAGCGGTCTTTCCCCTTGGTCTGTGGTATTTGATCTATCGCTATCGCCACCTCTTAAACGCCAAAGAGCAGACCTCCATGAAATGGCTCATTTTGGGTTTGAGCGTCTTCATCCCAAGCGCTTTGTTACTGGATGGCATCTTGCCCGCCATCACCGTTCCTACTTCCCTCGCCTTCCTCCTGATCAACACGTCCGGCTTCTTTGGCTGTGGCATCAATATTGCCGGCACCCTGATGGCAGTTCTGTATGCCAACGCCTTCGACATCGATATCTTCGTGAGACGCACGCTGGTCTATACCCTGCTCGCCACCAGCCTGGTCGTGGCGTATGTCGGAATGATTGTTGGCGCGCAGTTTGCGCTCGATAGCTTCAACGCGCAGGCGGCGAAGTCCCCGCTGATCCTGATCGGCTCGACCCTGGTGATCGCCGTGCTCTTCCAACCGTTTCGCCAGCGCATTCAAATGCTGATTGACCGGCGCTTCTATCGCCAAAAGTATGACGCGGCCAAGATCGTGTCCGCCTTCAACTCCACCCTGCGCCAGGAGGTTGACCTGGACCAGCTGTGCGAGCACTTGCTGGCGGTGGTGCAGGAGACGATGCAGCCGGCGCAGGTCTCCCTGTGGCTACGCCAACCTAGCCGGGCAGACATCCCCTCACTGCAGGCCGGCAAGCCTCCCCGTGAGCAAGCTGGAAGCCTAGAGGAGATTGCACGGCAGGATGGGTAAGTACTATCACCGTTTACTGGAGCTGTACCGGTGACTCTCGTCCTGCTGGTTGACGGGAAACCCCGTCAGGTGCCACCTGGACATCGGACCGGCTACCCCCCCGTGCAATATCTCATACAGTACCAGAGAGTCAAGGACGAGGAAGTTACTCACCTGGCAGAGTACCAGCGCCATACCCAAGCATTGCTGAGCGTCGAGTACGCCGATGACATCCTCACACGCTACGCGCAGATACTGGCCCGGTATCTGGATCAGATCCTGGTCTCACCAGCTCTGCTGGCCGGACGCGAATGACTGGTGACGCGGCTCACGGACGGGAACGCTGCGCCGCAGGCAGCGAACTGCCTAGCGGGGAGGATAGGAGAGAGAGTGCAGGGAGAGAGGGAAGGAAAGCACCGCAATGCGTGGTGCCTTCCTTCCCTCTCTCCCTGCTCGGTCACCATTGCCCACAACGCTGTATGGGTGTGTTCCGTAGGAGACCTTCGTTGCGAGTATGCTAACAATGTACTAATGCAAGTACCAACAGAGATCATGAATTGGCCATCCAGATTTATAGCGAGCTGATTCTCGTCGCTCGGCATTCCTCGAGCAGTCATCCACGGTGCTTTATCTGGCGTGGGACGACCTATCGCGTCGTTGCAGTTCTCGACATGTGGCATGTGAGAGACCGATGGTGGAAGCCAGTATCCCAAGAATCTGGTGGTTTCGTCGGGCCAACGCATGATCACGAGAGTGACCGGCACTACTTTCGGCTCGATTGTTCGCCTGGACTCCTGTGCGACCTCTATTTCGATGCCGCCTGCGAACACTGGATTCTCGATCGCGTCTATGATTGAGTCTATGACTGAGTATGACGCAGGTGTACCGCAACGCAGCCTCATGGATATGCGTGCTATTGTTACCTTGGTTCATACAACACGGTACTTTTCATGCTGTGTCGTCGTGCACCGAATCGCGTGCGGAAGGGACAGAGATTGTGACCAGACGGGAGCCGCTTTGTGTGCACTGCGGGAAGAACCCCGCGACCACTCGGGACCACATCGTCCCGTTATGCCTTTTCACCAAGCCCTATCCGCCCAACCTGCCAACTGTACGGGCCTGTGCGAGCTGCAATCACGACACATCACTTCACGAGGATGACCTTCAGACATTCATTGCGGCAGACATAGAGACAGCGTCACATCCCCATGCACAAGCCCTGTATGAGGGGCCCGTGACCGGGTCCGTGCAGCGCAACAGTTCCGATGTGGTGCGGACCATTGCGACACAACAAGGCAGTATGCATCCCATGCGTCTGCCGAGCGGCGAGCTCGCTTGGCTTCCCGGCGTCCGGCTGGATGACGAACCTGTAACGCGGACCCTGCGCTACGTCGTCAGAGGGCTAGCATATCGGCAGTTCGGCCGTCGGCTGCCGCTCGAAGCCCTCATCCTGATCAACCGTTTGCCCCTCCAGGATCAAGCGATGGCAGACCTGGAGTGGGAATCTTGGCTGCGACAAGGAGCCAAGTCCCTCTGTGTGGGTCAGGTCTTCGAGTCCCTCGGCGTCACCACGAACGAACGGCCCACCTACAGCCTCTGGTTCCTCCGCTTCTTAGGGAGTATGAGATTCCAGATCGCGACGGATCCACCACCGCGCTAGTCCAGTGATCTCTGATCTCATGGACTTCTTGTCCGCCCACTCTCTAGGCCGCGCATTCACTAGTTTCGACTTCCTGCCGTTCTATCGCGACGTGTTCCGGCAATTTGTCCTGCGCAAGAGCAACGACGAGATCGGACGGCTTAACGGCTGGCAGTTTCACCGCGACGGCATTCACCTCAACAGCCGTAGCGGCAAGATCCTGGCCGATCTGGTTCAGCAGTTCCTCGACATGCCAGCAGGCGTGGACAGCCCGACGTGGCAGTGAGCACGTCGCTGATCCATTCTGCCAAACAGGCTCTTTGCTTTCGCTGTGGTACGCGACCTGCATAAACAGCTACGGGTACGGGCAATCGCTGAGAGTGCCCGCGGTCGACCGTATTACAAAGGAGAAGGAACGTGAAAATACTGATGGTCCTGACATCGCACGACCAACTGGGAAACACGGGGCGCCCGACTGGTTTCTGGCTTGAGGAATTCGCGGCCCCCTATTTCGTATTCAGGGATGCTGGAGTTGAGCTGACGCTCGCCTCTCCGAAAGGCGGGCAGCCTCCGCTCGATCCGAAAAGCGATCTGCCTGAAAATCAAACGCCGGCGATGGCGCGGTTCAAAAAGGACGCAGCGGCGCAACAGGCTCTCGCCAAAACGGTCAAACTTGCGGACGTGAAGGCGGAAGACTTCGACACTGTTTTCTATCCCGGTGGGCACGGCCCGATGTGGGATCTTGCGGAGAGCCCTACGTCGATCGCTCTTCTGGAGGCCTTCTACAATTCCGGCAAGCCGATCGCACTGGTGTGCCATTCGCCCGGGGTGCTTCGCCACGTTACCTACCAGGGCGCTCCGCTGGTGAAAGGAAAACACGTCGCCGGTTTCACGAACGGCGAGGAAGAGGCGATGCAGCTCACCAAGGTTGTGCCGTTCCTGGTCGAAGACGAACTGCTACGGCTCGGCGCCATATTCGAGAAGAAGGCGAACTGGCAGCCTTTTTCAATCACTGACGGCCGTCTCATCACGGGCCAGAATCCTGCGTCGTCGACCTCGGCGGCTCAGGCGCTTCTGAAACTCATGACTGGATCCGAATCGGAGCCGTCAATAGACAGCGTACAAATCGGACACAAGAGCTATGAGATGCCCCCGCGGGAGGGAATCAGCGTCGCACATTTTCTCACCGTCGCCGACATTGACCGATCGCTTCGCTTCTATGAAACGGTCTTCGGCGGCCGCGCTCTGAGCAGAGGCGACAGCAAGGGCGCGCCTGGGTACATTCAGATCGCGAATACATGGCTCCTGGTCAACGTCGGGGGCGGGCCAACCCCCGACAAGCCGTCGGTAACGCTCACCGTCCCCGACCCGGATAAGATCAACGGCTTTATGAATATCCGCGTTGCCGATATTCAAGGGTGCTATGAACAATGGAAAAGTCGAGGAGCCGAGTTCATCACGCCGCCGATCCCCAAGTACGGCGAGACGCGCTGCTACATCCGCGATCCAGACGGTTACATTATCGAGGTCGGTCAGAGCACCGAGCTCAAGTACGGTTAAACGCCCGGCTGGGATCGGAGTCCGGATGAAACGCGCACGGCCAACACTGTGGCTTGAAGGAAAACAATGAGCGTGTTTTGTAGCCGATGCGGAGATGCGATAGGCTACATTGGACTGCATGAACACGACCTATCCAAGTGACCTTACCGATGCAGAGTGGGCGTGCATGCAACGATTCCTGCACGAGGCCCATCGCACCTGCCGAACGCGACGTCATTCTCTGCGCAGTATCTTCAACGCGATCTTTTATATTCTCCATGCTGGCTGTCCCTGGCGCTACCTGCCAAGCAATTTTCCGCGCCTTTCAGACCGTCTTCTATCATTTTCGGCGATTCTCTCGCAAGGGCACCTGGGTTCTCCTCCTGCGCGCCCATCACAAGGCCGAACGCTGCCGTGTAGGCAGAGATGCCCATCCAAGCGTAGCCATCATGGATGCGCAGGCGGTCAAGACCGTCGAGGAATCAGCCCGCACCAGTGGATTCGACGGACATAAGCGCGTCAAGGGCCGCAAGCGCCATCTGCTTGTCGATACGCTTGGCATCCCGATTTCGTACGATGTCACCCCGGCAAATATGCACGATACGCACGGTGCTCGCAGGCTTCTGGCAGGACTGAAATACGCGCGTTCTCAGGCTCAAGACGATTTGGGCTGACCAAGCTTACCCGAGGACAGGAATTGGCGAGAGACGGTGCCAAGTGCAAGGAGGATGGGAACTCGAGGTAGTTAAGCACTCGCCCGGCGCTCACAACTCAAACAAACAAGGGGAGAGGTGGATTGTCGAACGGACATTTGGCTGGCTATCCCGAAATCGGAGGCTGAGCAAAGACTACGAGCGCAAGGTGCAGACCAGCGAAACGCTCATCGAGGTGGCGATGCTTCGGTTGCTCGTCGCTCGCTTGGGACGCCGAACCTCTTAACGCGTTACGCAGTTCGTAAGAAATCTGCCAACACCGCGGCATGGCTTTCAGGTATCCTTGCAGGCATGACGAGGCGACAATGAGAAGGATAGCAGCTAGCCATGGGCAGGAGAAATTATCTGATTGACGGCGTGTCCGGCGCCGGCAAAACGGCGGTCTGCACAGAATTGCAGCGGCGCGGCTACCAGGCCATTGATGGTGACGATGAATTGGCGTATCAAGGCGATCCGGACACGGGTCACCCGACGGATGGCCTCAAGCACGAGCACTCAGCTACCTTCATTTCCGAGCACCACATTTGGGATGTCGAGAAAGTCAACGCCTTGGTCGCCAACCAGGAGGAGGCGGTCACCTTCTTCTGCGGTGGTTCGAAGAATTCCTCCAAATACATCGCGTCATTTGACGGCGTGTTTGTCCTTGCGGTCGACCTGGACACCAGTCTCCGGCGGATTGATGAGCGAGTCGCACTGGACCCAACTGATTGGGGCGGAACACCAGAGGAACGGGAAATCACTGTGCGCATGTATCACACGAAAGAAGCCCTTCCGCAAAACGGTACGATCATCGACGCTACCGCGCCGCTCGCGCGCGTCGTGGACGAGATCCTTCGTCAAAGCGACGCACATAAACCACGGTAGAGCGTTCTGTACGCAGCGAGTGCCTGTTGCGCCCAGCGTGCCCGAGTCGTGAGGCGTTCGTGAGGCGTCGCCCGTGGACGCGGCGACCGGTCGTGGGGAGATCACCGGGGGTGTGTGGATTCCAAGTAGCACCGGCCGAGTGCATTGCGTGGACGAAGAAGACGTCGGCGACCCCACAGCGCGCGGGAACCTCCTCGACAACCCCGTCGAAGACGATGTGCCGATCATCCGCGGACTCTCACTGCGAGAGCTTGACGCCGCCATGGCGTGGCAGATGCCAGACACGATGCTACAAAACACGCTCAATGAATGATTCACCCCTCGTGTGGCTGCCGCGGTGCTAGGGCGTCTGCAGCGCTGCCAGCTCTCTTGTCAGCTGTTCGTCAAGATCCCTGATGCTGTCGTAAATGAGACAGCGATGTCCTTGTACGTCAAAAGCCAATTCCCCAACATTTGGAGCAAGGAGGATGGTTGGCCGCCCCTTGCCCCAGGCATATCCCACCTCCAAATACACATTAGGATTGGATCCACTCAGCTCGGCAATAATGATCTGTGCAGTCTCGATGCGCTCCTTCAGCCAGCTGATAATATCACCGGTAAACGAGACGTGATCCATGCGTTCGCAGATATACCCTGCCCCGTGCACTGGCTTCTGGATACCGTAGTAGAAAACATCGTCAAGTTGCTTACCAAACGCCATCGCGACGAAGATATGCGGCTTGGTGGCGGCAAGTGTGGGAGTGCTCGAGAGAATGAATCCACCCGCAGAGCCCGATACGGTCACCGCGGTGTTTTGCGCAAACCGCGTGGCAAGGGCTTGGCGCAGGCGCTCGACGCGGCCGGGATTGCGGTCGACAATGGTAATGCGCCGGAGAGTGGTCGGAACAGATCCCGCCTGCAGCGCATCCAAATACCCGTTAACCTGTGATAGACAAGACTCGACTTCATCAAGTCCATACCCCGCACCATGAATGGTCATGGCAAGGTGCTCGGCGGTCGGTGCGCGTCTGGCCAGAATGCGGAGTACCTGGGCGGCAAACTCCCGGATCTGGGCATAACTAAACTGGCGCAACCGGACCACGCCGACGAAGAGGGCATGCGTGGTGCGGATACCCTTATTCGTCTCCATATAGGAGGACTGGCCAATGTGTGGCTGCAGAGACGCAGTCGGAATACCAACATGTTCAAGAGATTGGGCGACGACCTGATCGACACCATGAAATTCTTGGGCGTACTTGAGAGCGAGCACGTCCGCTTCAAACGTGGTCACATCGCCTAGCTCAATGTGCAGTTCGATCACACTCGTCATGTAACCCTCCTCAACAATGCTTGTATGGTGAGTCTAGCACAGTTATCCAAGCATCTCATAAACGCTCCCTACAGTAACACTTAGCCAGTCACTGAGGAGGAGGACGAGCTGAGGGTGGGAGGTCTCCAAGGCTTCCAGGATATGTGGCCAGCGCCCTTCGTCACACCAGAGCCGGTAGCGTTTGTACGCGGTCTCCCATTTGCCGTACTCCGCCGGCATCTCGCGCCAGGACAAGCCAGTCCCTACCACGG
>JBKQTH010000320.1:0-37226 GCA_052143275.1 Ktedonobacterales bacterium
CACGACGATCGGGGGTATGATCTCATGGGTATTGTACGAGCGCTTCGCAACGGCGCAGCTTTAATGGTGGTGAGCGCAGCCGGCGGTGCTGCTTTCATTACCGTGCGTCACCTGCTGAATACACCGCAACCACTTAGCAGCGGCTTGCCGGGTGAGGCGCGTATCGATCGTCGGCACGGCGGAGACATGTACTATAACGTGGCTGGGCGCGAGAGTGCGCAACCGGTCATCTTGCTGCACGATTTCTACTCGGGCGCTTCCAATTTCGAGTATCGCTCTCTATTCTCTGCGCTCTCCGATCACTTTCGGGTCTATGCACCGGACTGGTTGGGATTCGGGATGTCTGAGCGTCCCAATATCGCCTACACCGGCGAGTTCTATGCCCATATGTTAACTGGCTTTGCGCGAGATGTTGTGGGGCGTCCGAGCTTTGTGGTGGCTCACGGGCTGGCGGCAAATATTGCCGTGCGCGCGGCTTCGGATACACCGGCTCTTTTCGAGCGACTGGTGCTTATCGCACCTGAGGATATGGCGGGTCTGCGCGAAGGGCCAACGATCAGCCAGACTCTCATGCGCCTGGCACAGCGTGCCATGCTGGGTATAGTACCTTATGCGCTACTTTCAACCGTGCCTGCTCTACGCTGGTTGTCACCTACAGTGGGAGATCAAGACAGCCTGGCCTCCTACGAGAACCTTCATCATCGCTATGCCAGCGCCCATCAGTTTGGCGGCCAATACGCTCCGCTGGCGCTCCTGACCGGTGAACTCGACCTGCCAATGCGCCATGTCTTCCCTCTGCTCGAGCAACCTTCTCTCATCATCAGCGGCGAAGATGACCCCTACCATACGCCGGATGATATGGAAGACCTGGCTATCCTCAATCCACGCGCCGATCTGGATATTCTACCCGGAGTGGGCGCTGGGGTCATGGAGGAGCGTCCGAACGAGCTGCTCTCGCCGGTTAGTCACTGGCTGAGCCTGGGAATCACTCGTGGCCAGCGTGATAAACCGGCACCGATCGAAGCAGCCCCAAGTGCTCAGACTACCAGTGTGATGGGGCTGGGAAAGCTGGAGAGCGACCTGCAGATGGCGGAGTTGGTCGAAGACAGCCTGGAGGCTACGGAAAAGGAAGGAGAGGGCGAAGGGCTCGGTAACCCTGAAGACGACAGCATTCCAGATGACCAGCCAGGGGCATCAAACTTGTACTCCGATCCATTGCCGGAATCAAACGAGAAGCGACCAAGTAGCCTGGCCGAACAGCGAACTGACGCTAGCATGGCGTCGACGCGCGTGCCGCTTTCCCAAATCCCACCTAGCAATGCTGGCAAGACACGATCGCGACCCGGCGGCCGCTCAACCGGGTCGCAGCCATCACGCAGCAGCGGTGGCAAGGTCTCCGGCAAACGCTCCCCAACGCCAAAAAGCCATCCGGACGCGAACCATCCGGGGTGATTGGTGATTTCACACCTACAATCTCAGACCAGCCACCAGTTCAGGCCCAGTGCGCCATACCCATACCATAGAGGTGTGCCAGGTCTGGATATGAGGGCACAAGGCGAACTCCGTAGATCAGACTACCACTGTTCTCGGGCAGGATACTCCCTGTATAGCGGTATTGGGCATCTTTCATCTCTTTAGCAGTATCTTTGGTCTCTTTGCTTAACGCTGTCGACACTGGCACACGCTCCATCTCCAGCACCCGCCGATCGAGTATGAGGCCATCCTCATCTCGCGCCACCACCAGTTCGACACGCACATCCTCCGGCTTGAGGTCCCCAAGCCTGAGTGTCGCGACGATCTCAACCGGCTGTCCAACCGCCAGCTGACCTTCGCGCGGGCCGGAAACTTCTAACGTGACATTACCCCACTTCGCCCGGATTACGCTCCGCCAGGCGGCCAGTTTCTTTGCCAGAGCATAGCCACCAGCGTCAACACGTAGGCCGCGCTTACGCGCAGGCACATACAAATCAGTTACATAATCTTTGACCATTCGGCGCATACTGAATGCCGGAGCAACGGTTTGGATCGCTTGTTTCATCACCGCCACCCAGTTATGAGGGACTCCATCCAGTCCAGCCTCGAAATACAGGGGCACCACCGTCTGCTCAAGTACGTCGTAGAGGGCGCTACTATCGGCCTCGTCACGCGCCTGGTCGCTTTGATACTCACGCGACTCCCCAAAAGCCCAACCGTTGTCGCCGTTCCAGCCTTCTTCCCACCAGCCATCGAGGATACTACAGTTAGGTAGCCCGTTCAGACTAGCTTTCTGGCCGCTGGTGCCGCTGGCCTCGTGTGGACGAATCGGATTATTGAGCCAGACATCGCAGCCACTGACCAGATGTCGCGCCATGTCCATGTCGTAATCCTCCAGAAAGACGATCTTGCCTTCAAACTCTGGACGACGCGAGAACTCGTAGACCTGCTTGATAAGGTCCTGGCCAGGCTTATCGGCGGGATGAGCCTTACCCGCAAAGATAATCTGCACTGGATGTTGTGTATTATTGAGCAGGCGTTCCAGCCGCAACGGATCATTAAAAATCAGAGTTGCGCGCTTGTAGGTCGCAAATCGACGCGCAAAGCCAAGAGTCAGCGCCTGGGGATCGAGCAATTTACTGGCTTCATTGATCGCTGCCGCGCTCTCGCCGAGCCGGATCCTCTGGCGAGCCAATCGTGCGCGTGCATAAGCAATCAGATCAGCCTTGAGCTCACGGTGTGCCTCCCAGAGCTCTCCATCCGGTATGTCATTGGTGCGGGTCCAGGTCGAAAGCTCATCTAGGCGCGCGTACCAGTCACTACCGAGGTAATGCTTGTAGAGCGCGTTGAGCCGCGGCGCCAGCCAGGTGGCGGTATGGACACCGTTAGTCACTGAGCCAATGGGGACTTCGTCAACCTCGATCTCCGGCCATAGAAAATGCCACATGCGGCGCGAGACTTCGCCGTGTAGGCGGCTAACTCCATTCTGTTGCGCAGAAAGGCGCAGCGCCAGCACGGTCATGCTGAAGCGTGGTCCCCACTCGGTCTGCTGGTATGCTAAGGCATGAAACGAGTCTCGATCAAGGCGCAACTCGGACCAATACTGCCCAAAATAGGTATCGATCAGGCTAAAGTCGAAGGCATCATTTCCGGCGGCTACTGGCGTGTGCGTCGTGAAGATGGCATTGGCGGCGGCAATCTCGTGAGCAACTTCGAAGGGCACATCCAAGCCATTGACTAGCTCACGGCAGCGTTCCAGCTGCAGAAAGGCGGCGTGACCCTCGTTCATATGCCAAACCTTGGCGTCGATTCGCAGTGCTCGGAGTGCGCGCACGCCGCCAATACCCAGCATGATCTCCTGAGCAAGACGCATCTCATGATCACCGCCATAGAGCCGGGCGGAGAGAGTACGGTCGGCGGGAGCATTGGGCTCGATATCGGTATCCATCAGGTAGAGAGACACACGTCCTACCTGCACACGCCAGACTTTGGCATACACCTTACGCCCCGGTAGGCCGACGCTGATTATCACCTCACGTCCACTGGTATCGGTGGCCGGAACGGCCGCTACCTGTGAAAAGTGCAGCTTTTCATAGATGGCTTCCTGCCCACCTTCTCGATTGATTCGCTGGCGGAAGTAGCCCTGCGGATAGAGGAAACCAACGCTCACCAGCGGTAGCCCGAGATCGCTGGCCTCTTTACAGTGGTCGCCTGAGAGAATACCGAGACCCCCAGAATAAATTGGTAGCGACTCATGCAAACCGAACTCCGCCGAGAAATAGGCAATGACATTGTCTTGGAATTCTGGATACGTACGGCTGTACCAGGTATTTTGGGGGTCCATATCGCTCATATCGCTCAACTGGCTTCCATCACCCATGGAGCCTCTATTGCCCATGTACTCATCGAAGTTGGCCAGAGTTAGGTCATAGTGAGCCAGATAGCCAGTATCATGGGCGAGAGCATTCAATCGCTCCGGAGCGGCTTCAGACAGTAGTCGAACCGCATTGTGCTCCGACCGTTGCCAGAGTTCCGGATCGATTGTTGAGTAGAGGACCTGAGCATCAGGATTCCAGGTCCACCAGAGGTTATAGGCGAGCTCATGCAGCCTGCCAATACGCGGAGGAATTGTAGGGAAGACCGCAAGACGTCCGAGAATCTTCACAAGGTTCTCCTTTGTGTCAGCCAGTTACCATGGGCTTGCAAGAAACGTAACCCTATAGTAGTAACATCCGTAGATACAACCATAAAACCATAAGCGATCATGGAGCGAGCAGGATGGAGGGTAGATGGTGAGTAATTCTTCGACTCGGGCATCAACGCAGGTGAAGCCCAAGCAGTGGGCACTGATCGTCCACCTCCGTAAAACCTTTTCACTGATTGGCGCGGTGCTGAGCGATCCACGAGTGCACTGGATCCGCAAAACACTCTTTGTCGGCACGATAGCCGCACTGGTGGCTGCGCTTATTGGTGGTGATGCCGTCAGCGAATTCCTGGACGGCCTCTTCTTCCCTTTATTTGGCAACCTGCTTGGCATTCCCATCGATGGCACCTTTGATTGGATCGCGCTCTCCGTAGCTGCCTACAACCTCCTGAAGCTATTTCCCGCCGAGATCGTTGGGGAGCACTATGATCGCCTCTTCCGCTCAGGCAAGGCGGCGTAACCCATTAAGCAAGGCATTGCCCGCTAAGCCAGAAATAATCAGTGCAGTACCAGGGCCTGTTCTCTACCAGCCGCGCTTGTAGCGGCAACAGTAGAGAGCAGGCCCTGTTCGTCTTAGTTGCCTCTGCTACGCTGCGCTCCCGTCGTAGGAGTGGCTGCCGCCCTGTTGGCGCCAGCTCCAAGCAGCGGGTAGCTCCCAGCGCTTACCGAGGTGGTGAGACGGCTATAAAGCGCGTTTGACTGGTCCTGTGTCAAATAGCCCTTGCTCACCGCCTGGGATAGCAAACCCTGTACCGCGCCAAGATAGGCTTGATTTACGGTAGTAAGTCGGACGCCGTGGGCATTCGCGATCTCAGGGATTGTCTGGCCTGCGTTTAGATCCGAAACCAGCATCTGGTTTGAAATACCCAGGCTCGACGCCACGGGAGATACGATGCTCTGCTGCGCTCCCGCGAGTATCTGGTCCAACGCGCCGGCGTTTTTGCCCGTGGCCAGTTGCGAGATGCGCATGGTCTTCTCGTTTCTCCTTCTCTGTCTCCACTCCGGTGTCACCTCTAAATAGTCTAATACACAAATCTGGCGGAGACAATGAATGACCTTGACCATACGAACCGCTACCGTTATTGGCTGCTTTGGTCCGCGTCACCCACCAGTTCCTGGTAGACAAGCTTCTGGAAATGGCGCAGGCCATTCTCACGCGAAAGCATGAGCTTCCCCTGGTCGAAGTACCCACTGCGCAGCCCACGCTGTACCGATTCACACAGCACAATATCCTCTTGTTGCACCTTATCGATGAAGCGTATGAAATTCTCTTCCTCCGGGGCGCCAACCTCATCGACAAAGCAGTAGTCATACACAGCCAACGTACGATTCACATCCAGGGGAATGAAGAGATTAAGTGAGACATTTCCTGGGCCGGGATAAATGTTAACCGTGAAGTTTGGCCAAAAGTAGGCGTAGAAGCCGTCTTGCACTCCCTGACCGGCACCGCCGGAAACGTCGTAGAGGTTAGGCCGGGCGGTTTTGGCCGACTCCTTGAGCGCGCCGGTTTGGGTCGAGAAGTAGTCATATTCCCGAACTACATAGTCTCCTACGTCAATGAGATCGCAGAAAGAGGGATGAGCAACCGGGCAGTGGTAACACTCGAGATAGTTGTCGACTACCACCTTCCAGTTGGCGGCGATGTCATAACTTCTCCGTACGCGATGCCGTAACTTGGAGAGGTCAAGTCCAGTCGCGTCTACCAGATTGGGCAACTCGCCCAGTGTCTCCGCGAGCGGGCGGGCATGGGCGTCGGGATTGACGAAGATAAATGGGCCCCAGGTGTCGGCGCTGACTGGAAAGAGCCAGAAATCATCTTTGTCGAATGATTCTTCATCTTTCATGCCTGGTGCGGCCCGCAAGGAGCCATCCAGATTGTACGTCCAGGCATGATAGTGACATTGAAGCGTGCTTCGATGTCCGTGCTCCTCCAGGATAAGTTGCGAGCCGCGATGCCGGCAGACATTCACGAAGGCACGTATGCGCTGGTCGTCATCGCGTAGGATAACGAGTGATAACTCACCGGTGCGATACGTGAAGAAATCACCGGCGTGAGGCAGCTGTTCGACCAATCCGGCATACTGCCAACTGCGCCGGAAAATACGCCGTTGCTCAAGCCGGAAGACGTCTCGCCTAGTGTACCAGCGGGCAGGCAGTGTATATCCTTGATCCAGCGCTTCACGCAGACGTGTACTGAAGTCTATAGTCAAGGTCCAAGTCGAGATCTTGTTCGCCGCCATGGTCTATACCTATCCTTTCACACTGAGCAATGGCAACTTACTGAGAAACGTGCTGGCAATAACTGAAGGCAAAATCTGGATTTACTGGTCGCGCTGCTGGCATACTAGCATACGCGAGACGGGAGCTTCATGCGGCAGCGGCAGATCGCTCCTATCTTGTGATAGGATGCACTGCAGCCTGGCAACTTGTCCCTATGCTACCGAGGCACAAGGCGAAACCAGTGAAGAGTACGAGAGGAGTCTGATGAATCCTAAAGACGAGTGGTTGCCGGTAGTCTACCACACCCTCTCGCCCGAGAGGGTGCGCGAGGTCGCTGAGCTACGTGACCGCTGCAATGCGGCAGATGGGCTGTATCTCAAGATTGGAGTAGCGATGTTCGAGATGCCGGCATTAGAAGACGCCGAGCGTCCCAGGGCTTTCCTTGTCTTTGCCGGCAATTCGCTAGCCGGGTATTGTTCACTGGAGGGCAACCAGGATTCCGTCGAGATCTGCGGCATGGTAGCTCCAGAAAAGCGGCGACGCGGAATTGGCACGGCATTGCTGGCGGCGGCGCAGGCCTGCTGTACATCTCACAGTGTTCAGGAGACACTGCTGATCTGCGAGGAGGCATCGGCGGCAGGCAAGGCCTTTGCCGCCGCACGTTGCGGTCCCTGGCAATTTGCCGAGCATCGCATGCAGCTGCAGGATTTTGACGCTATGCGGCAAGGCCTAACTCGGGAGAGCGGGCTAGTCTTGCGACGTGCCCGGGCGGATGAGGCTGGCCAGCTCGCGCACATGAGCGCCGTAGTATTTGATAGTGAGTCAGAGCTGGCCACTATTCAGGCCGATATCAAGCAGGAGTTGCAGAGCTCACAAGCACGCTTCTACCTTGCCGAGCTTGGAAGCATCGGGCCGGTTAGCAGTCTCAAGCTCTATCTCACAGAGAACCAGGCCTCAATTTACGCCTTTGGTGTGCTGCCGCAGTACCGGCGGCGAGGTCTGGCCTGGCAAACACTCGCGTTGCTGACCCAACAATTGCAGGCCGATGGCATTAGCCAGATCGGCCTGGAAGTGGAAGCCACCAACCTGCCGGCAATTGCGCTGTACCAGGCATGCGGCTTCTCTCCGGTTACTACCTACGGCTATTACCGTGCCATACCTTAGCCGGACGCTCTAGGGGCGCAGACGTTGCATGTCCTGTCTATCCCGCACATCGGCTGGGCCAAGGCGACCCTGGGTCTGTTCTGCGCTACCTGACCGCTGTTGCTTGATATGCCGGTAGATATAGTACGCGATGCCGGCGACAATTAATACCAGGACCAGCACATCCAATCCATGGAAAACGCTGCTGAGCTGTGTTGCCTGGTCGATCTTATTTCCGAGGCCCACACCAATCCAGGCCAGCGCAAAGGTCGACAGTAAAGAGCCAAGCAGTGTAAACAGGATGAATTTAGGAAAGTCCATTCTCGAGATACCTGCCGGCAGTGAGATATAGCTGCGGACGACCGGCAAAAGGCGCCCAAAGAAGGCAGCCGGAGCGCCCCAGCGGGCAAACCAGCGATCAGCTCGGTCAGAGTCGGCATGTGAGATAAGGACGTATTTGCCGTACTTGAGCAGCAAGGGACGGCCACCAGCGGCCCCAACAGCGTAGGCGATAACTGACCCGATCATGCAGCCAACGGTACCAGCCAGTCCCACTCCCAGCAGTGTAAAGTGCGCACCCGGTGGGCACGAGGTCGCACTGGAGAGCTGGCCATTGGAGCAGTAGACAAAGTAGCCGGCAAGCGGCATTACAATTTCGCTGGGTAAGGGTATGCAGCAACTCCCTATCGCCATTGCCAGAACGATACCCAGGTAGCCTGTCGAGATGTACCAGTTCTTTATCAAGTCAAATAGCGCTTGCTCGATCCCGCTCAACCTTCTCCCCCTTAGGTACCCGGCATCTTATTCAGGCCGGCTTGCACAAGCCTCTTGCCTTCAGGTAATCGGGTATGTGATGCTGTCCTACCACGATGCGGCAGAAATAGCAAGTCAAGGGAGGACTATGCGGCTAGTTGTATGGGTTAGCAGCGCCGATAAACTGCCGTGACCTTACCCTGAACCTCCCACTCATTATTCCATTCCTCAGGACTAATGATGATGGGGTTCATCTCGGAATTAGCTGGCTGCAGGCGAATGTGATCGTTCTCTTTAAAGATGCGCTTGAGAGTCGCCTCACCACCTTCGACATTGCCGGTCTTATGAGTCGCCACGATGATGTCACCATCGTTGACATAGGCGGCTTTATCAACCAGTACATAGTCGCCATCGGCGATATGATCTTCGATCATCGATTGCCCGCGCACCAGGAGAACATATTCACGAGTATGGGTGGAGAGATCAAGTATCTCCTGTTGGGCTGGAGCATAGATATCTAGCGGTGCGCCTGCCGCGATAGTGCCGGCAATGCGCAGCGCCTGCGATTCTTCGCCGCTGGTCAGACGAATACCACGACTCTTCTTGCGCTCGCGATGAATATAGCCCTTTTTCTCTAGTATGGTCAGATGATAATCCACATGGCCGGTGGAATGTATATGCACCGCCTCACCAATCTCCCGGTTGGTCGGCGGCCTGCCATGACGACGGCTATATTCTCCGATGAAGTGGTAGATTTTGGCCTGTGGATCACTCAATTCATTATCCACACCGCACCTCCTTTGAATCAATTTCAGGCATAGAACTCACGTTCTACAGTGTAGCAGCAATACTATCATTCTGTCAATACTCGACCTGTACCTGATAGAGCCAATCATCACTGAGATGTCCTGTGTATTTGCGCCCGAGATATGCCTGGGTGTACAATACAGGCATCCCGGGCTGGCACTCCCTTGCCGGCCCTCAACCATCCCAGGAGGTAGCAGACCCATGGTGGAGATGTCGGTCGAGAGTGTTCGGATCAATCTCGCCACAAATCAGCGGGTAGTTATCCTGAAAGATGGGCAGGGCGACCGCTACTTGTTCATCTGGATCGCGACTGCTGAGGCGTACTCAATCGCCATGGAGCTACAGGGTACGACTTCGCTGCGCCCGCTGACTCATGACTTGCTCAAGGCGGTTATCGCTGAGCTTGGCGGCACTATTGTAAGCGTGATCATCAACGACCTATCTGATGATATCTACTACGCACGGCTGGTGTTAGACGCCAATGGCCGCCATGTCGAGGTGGACTCGCGACCTAGCGACGCCATTGCTCTGGCGGTTAGGGCTAAAGTGCCGATCTACGTGGCGGAGAATGTACTGGAGAGCGCCGGGGTTACGCTGCAAAGCCCGTCCGAGCAGGAAGAGTCGGTTGGCCAGAGCGAATCCACCGTGGAGCGAGATGATAACCTGGATGTCTATCGAGACTTTATCAACAGCCTGGACGTGCTTGACGAGTTTGGGAAGTCTGATGGATAGCCGGTTGGCTGCCGATCGCTCGGGTAGGTTTGTTTAGTGGAGGTGTAAATGTATGCGCGCACGGGAGCGCATCGTCCGTGAACGATTCGCGGACCACAAATGCGCGCATTGCGGCGCGACCTATCCCAGTGAAGGCGTGGTGATTCTGGCGCGGCGCAGCTCTACCTGGATGGTAATGGTGAGTTGCTCCAATTGCCTGCGGCCTGGCCTCTTTCTGGTCTCGTTTCCCTCCCAAACATCAAGCCGCTTTGCTGTCGCCGGCGAGCCATCGTCTGCCCTTTCCGCCGAAGCGTCAATAGATGTTGCGCCTATCTCTCCAGCCGCGCTGTTGGCAGAGCAATCCAGCGAAACGCCAGCTTACGCTCCCCAGCCCGATTCACTTGCCCCAGTCACCGACGCCGACGTTAATGCCATGCACGAGTTCCTGGCAAACTTCAACGGAAACTTTAGCAAGCTATTCCCCAAGCCTCGATAGCGCCCCAGTTTGGATTTTCCGGTACTTTACTCGCGCGGCTCATCACTTCCCTCCATCCATTCTATCCGGAAGGCCGGCTCATTTCGGCGCCCCGACGAATTCCTCCAACTTGCCATTTACCGTCCGGTATATCGGAGGAGGCGCGCCGACATTGGGGTCGATCTTGCCCGATGGCGGTCCCACGTCGCACTTCCCCGACGAATAGCCCCAGCCGCCCGGCGGCGGCAATACCGTCACACAGGGTATGGGTTCGGGTTGCTCGCCAAGATCTTTCGGGGGACTATAATTGTCCAGGAACCAGTCGGTGGTGCAGAGGCCATAGTCACAGTACTGCATTTGGTGCACGCCGCTTGGTACCGGGAACGGCGTCTTAGGGCTGTTACTGATCTCCTCAGCGGAGAGCATACTGTGGTAAAAGATTGGCGCGGCGCCGGTGATGCCGTCGATGCCGACCATGGAAGTATTATTGTTGTTGCCCGCCCAAACGCCACCGGTGTAGTCCATAGTGTAGCCCATAGTCCAGTCATCGGTGAAAGACTGTCCGGTGCCGGTCTTGGCGGCAGTCGGCCAGGCATCGGTCGAGAGGAAGTTATTGGCATACAGGGCGCCACACGGCCCAGCGTTGGCCGACTGATCACCTTCCTGCATATAGGGGCCAAATAAACCGGGATCCAGGTAGAGCGGGCTGCATCCGCCGAAGTCGCCGGCACGCGACTTGTTGTCGCTGAGAATGCTGGTAATGAGGAACGCCACCCGCGGATCCAGCACCTGAACTGGTGGCGGCACGACATAGTTGTAGAGGACATCTCCTGAGCTGTCGGTGATCTTGTCGATGCCATGCAGTGGAATGAACTCACCGTAGTTAGCGAATACCGTATAGGCCTGCACCATCTCGAACGGCGTGACGTCCAGGGCGCCCAGCACCGAAGAGAGACCCCAGGTGCCTTCCCACTGGGTAATGCCCATCCGCTCCACCAGCGCCTTGACATCATCCACACCGACAAACTGCATCACCTTGACCGCGGGAATGTTGAGCGACCAATCCAGCGCGGTGCGCAGGGTAACCTGTCCGGACGCGTTGTAGAGATCATAGTCAAGCGGCCGGTAGACTTCGGCGCCGTCCCAGAAGGTAGTCGGATCGTCGTTGACGCTCATGGCCGGAAACCAGCCCTTTTCGAAAGCCGCGGCATAGACGAGTGGCTTGAAGGATGAGCCCGGACCCCGGAACCCTTGCGTGACATCATTGAACTCACCGTCGATACTGGTATTGTTATAATTGGCGCTGCCCAGCATGACTTTGATATCGCCATTGTGCTGGTCGGCGATCAGCACGGCCGCGTTGGTGAGATTGGCGTCGCGAATAGGCACGCCGTAGCCGCCGATGTCGGGGCCGTACAGATGGTTGTCGATCGCCTGCTGAGCGGCGTTCTGCATCCCCAGGTCAAGAGTGGTATAGATATTGAGTCCGGAACGACTGACATTGCGCAGCTGCCCGGTGGTAATCATCTGGTCCAGGATATCTTCTATGTAGAAGTCAAAGTGCGGAGCCAGGTTTGGCTCAGCGGTCTCCGGATTGAAGAAGTGGGGCTTGCCAGCCTCTACCCACGCGACGTTGGCCTGAGCCTTAGTAATGTACCCGTAAGCCACCATATCATTGAGCACCACTGCCTGCCGGGAGCGCGCCTGGCTAAAGTTGAGCAGTGGATCGTTAGTATTAGGATTCTGCGGAATGCCGGCCAGCATAGATGCCTGGGCCAGATCCAGCTGCTGAGCTGCGGTCTCCCCGGTGTTCGGATGATCCTGGTAGCCAAAGTATTCCTGCGCCGCGGCATCGATACCATAGGCGGTAGGACTATAGGGAATGGAATTGAGATACATCTGCAGGATCTGGGCCTTGCTATAGACTCCATTCTCGGTAATGCCAATCGCGAGTATGGCCTCTTGCAGTTTGCGGGTGAAGGTCACGTCGCTGGTGAGCACCTGCTGCTTGATGAGCTGCTGCGTAATAGTGCTGCCGCCTTGAGTAATCGAACCGCTCGACAGGTCCGCTTGAGCGGCGCGAACGATCGAGATAAAGCTTACGCCGTCGTTGGTCCAGAAGTCATGATCCTCGACCGCGATAGTGGCGTTCACCACCGCAACCGGGACATCCGCAAGCGTAATGCTGTCCTGCATGCCGTCAGTATCGATCTGGTAGAGCAATTTCCCCGTGTCGTCATAGATGCGAACGCTGTCTTTGTTGGCGACTTGCCGCTGCATTCCCTGCAGAAGAGTGTACTCCGAATTATAGTAGGCGCTGGCCGCGCTGGCGGTGGCGGTGAGGCTACCGACAATCACTACCAGCAATACAATAATCGTTGCCCAGGCCGCGCGTGCCAAGTTGCTTGTGCGCTCCGCCCGGCGAGCGCGAGAGGTGCGCCTTACAAAGAAGGTGTACCGGCGCCGGCGCCGCGCCCAACGGCGTGACTCCAACTGCATGCGCTCTCGTTCGAGCGGGGAGAACCGTGAAGGTAGTATAAGGAGTGGAGCGTCCGCCTCTTGGTAACCCGGACCTGGACCCACTGGCAGTCCCGAGCTCAATGTCGCCTCGGCGGCAAGACCTCTACTAGAAGATGCAACGTCAGGTATATCGGCTATTGGTTGGTGTGGCTGGTCATCACCCGGCGTTGCTGGTTCTACCTGGTCCTTACTATTCTCGTCGCCATTGTTTTGCGGTGTACTTCCTGCCTGATCCACAGTACTGTTCCCTCCATGCGCCTCTACCGAATGTCATACTCAGGTCATCCGCTGAAAATGGGTCCAATAAGACCAATAAGACCAATAAGACCAATAAGACCAATAGGACAAAGAAGATTGTGCAGGACAGATGTGTTAGACAAGGTGAGGAGCCCACCCTCATTGTGGCCCCCTGTTCTGATAAACGCTTGAGGTGGCGGATAGTTACTCACTACCCACAATTGGCTGCCCGATACCATTTCCCCACTTGCCATCGCTTCTTCGGCATCAGAAGGCCAGGAGTACGCCACCTCAATTGGCCGCCAGGGTAGGAATTTGTGGATGACGGATGTAGGCATAGGCGGCAGGTGAGCCAACGGCACCACGTTGCATTTACGGTGCCAGAGGAAGCGCCGGATGAGGCTGAAGTCATGTCCTCATGAGGGTCAAGCCGGTGACTCAGCTTCGACTGGGTATGCTTTTTGCCACAGTATTGCGTGTTACGGTGTATACCTGTACAATCAGCGTCAGGCGCCTCGTCCTGTAGCGGGACACGCTTGTGGGGCGCTGTCAGTCAAGCCCGGACCTGACCAGAGGAGGGCTTTCCTCCCTATCCCTCACAAGGGGAAGGGTGTTCAGCCCAGACTCTTCCGATATGCGAGCAGATGCCTTAGTAGATTTCCTACGCAGCTGCCAACTCACCTATTTCCGGAGGTTACCGTTGGAGGTTTTAGTAGCTGGTGGAGCTGGCTTTGTAGGCTCACACTTGTGCGCGAGGCTGCTGAAAGACGGCCACCACGTGCTTTGTGTCGACAACCTTCTGACTGGTTCTGAGCGAAATATTCGAGATCTTCTCAGCAGCGAAAACTTTACATTTCAGTACCAGGATATAACTTCTCCCTTTGCATTTAGGGCGGACGCTGTCTTTCATTTGGCCAGCCCTGCCAGTCCGGTAGGCTATTGGGAGCATCCCTTTGAAACGATACGGGTAAACACCGAAGGCACTATGCTGCTGCTGCAGGTGTGCCAACGGCACAATATCCCTTTCCTGATGGCTTCAACCTCTGAGGCGTACGGCAATCCACTGGTGCATCCCCAGACCGAAGAGTACTGGGGCAATGTCAATCCTACCGGGCCGCGTTCCTGCTACGATGAGAGCAAGCGACTCGGCGAAACCATTACCGCGGAGTTCCATCGCCAATATGATTTAGATACGCGGATTGTACGCATCTTCAATACCTACGGCCCCAATAGCCAGTTGAATGATGGACGCATGATTCCCAACTTCATCATGCAGGCCCTCTCTGGGCAGCCGGTGACGGTCCATGGCGACGGGCAGCAGACGCGAAGCATCTGCTATGTGGATGATCTGGTCGAAGGTTTGATGAGGGCAATGTTCATGCCCAGCACCAAGGGCGAAATATTCAACCTGGGCAATCCGGAAGAACATTCCGTCCTGGACTGGGCGGAGCTGGTTATACAGCTCTGCCAGTCGTCCTCTCCCCTGCTGTTCGAAGAGAAGAGGGTTGAGGATCCGGAGCGGCGTAGGCCAGACATTGAAAAGGCTCGCCGCGTGTTGAAGTGGCAGCCGAAGATTACTCCAGAGGTAGGGCTCTTGCGCACTATCGCCTGGTTCAGAGAAGAGATGGAGCAGCCGACATCGTGTCTCTCAGTCCAAGGATATCCCTAGCTACCGGGCGTGGAACCTGGTACCTGAAACCACAGCCGGTGATCGCTATCATCGCGGCGGTGCTCCTCGCTCTGGTGATTGTGTACGTGCCGGCACCCTATGGCTGGATCTTGGTTGTCGGCGGAGCGGTAGTAGCCATCACTCTAGTAGAACCACTGGCCGGCCTCTATCTACTTCCCTTTGCGGTGGCGTTTGGTTCCTTATTTACTGTGGCCGTGCACGGACTCAATGCCGGACTTACCGATCTGCTGGTCGCCGCGCTGGCAATCTCCACTCTCTGGCACGCCTGGTGGAGACCAAGTGAGAGCAGTGCCCACCAGCCGGCGGAGAAACTTGACCTCGCGCCTTCCGCTCTCAGTCGCCGCCTCGCCGCCGTCGCCAAACGCGAACCCTTGCTGGCGCTGACACTCGGTGCTTTTTTGCTCTACTTGCTGGTCGTGATACTTTCCCTGTCCGTAGCGCTTAGCAAGTCGCTCGCCCTTAAGGAAGTCATCAAGTGGACCGAGGTGCTGGTCCTCTTGACTCTGGCGGTGACATTGATTCGGAATGTGCGGATCATACATGGTATTGCCTGGTCCATTATCGGAGCCGGGGTCTGCGAGGCGCTGCTTGGCTACTGGCAGTGGATACAGGTGACCGGTTCTCATTCAGCCACCGCGACTAGCCTCCGCGTCTTTGGCACCTTTGGCCAACCGAATCCGTTTGCCGGTTATCTCAACTTTGCGCTACTTCTGTCGGTGGCGCTCCTGCTCTTTAGTAACCGGACGCCTGAGCGCTGGTTGGCCGCGGCGGCGGCGGCCATCATACTGTTTGCGTCGTACCTGGCGGATTCACGCGGAGCCGAGCTGGGGCTTGCCGTGGCTCTCCTTGCGCTCGTCATAGTGGCATGGCATCGCGAGCGCCTGGCGGGCATCGCACTTCTCATTGGCGTGCCCGTGTTAGCCATGGCCTGGTTCATTGGCATCGTACCCGCACACCTACGCCAAGACCTACTTTCGCAGGTAACTCTGGGGCCGGTGAATAGCGCCAATTTCTCGGTACAGGAACGCCTGGCTCACTGGGTTGCCGGGCTACGTATGTTTCGCACCCATCCTATCCTGGGTGTCGGCGCCGGCAATTACAGCGCGGCCTACGCCCGCTATCAGGTCTCTCCTGATTGGTTTGAGGCGCTGGGCCATGCCCACAACTATTACATTAACGCGGCGGCCGAGACTGGCGCTATAGGTCTTTTAGCTTTCCTTGCCCTGGTAGGAGTCTCGCTCTTTGCCGGGTGGTGGGCCATTCGCACGCAGGCAAGAGCGCTGTATACCTCACCCAATACGCCCAGCGGCTCCGATGCACGCCTCGGGTGGGCGCTGGCACTTGGCTTCTTTGCCGCGCTGGTCGCCTTTAACGTGCACAACCTGACCGATGACCTGTTTGTACACGCTATGGAACTTCAGTTCGCGCTCGCTGTTGCCTGTCTCCTCCGCTTGCTAATGTCCGGCAAGGAGACCTGGTCCACAAAGGACTCGGCTTCGCTGTAGTTCACTGTCGCGAAAGTATTGCATCAGCGCGGTAGCGAAGCGGTCATCGGTGAAGAAGGTTCAGGACTAGGGGCCACAGATGGGGTCCAAAGATCAGGAGACCGATTACCACCGAGACCATGGCATTTAGAAGGACGGCGCCAGCGGCGACGTCTTTGGCTATGCGTGCCAGCGGATGGTACTCCTGCGTGGTCAGGTCTACGCAGGCCTCGGCTACGGTATTGAACATCTCCGAGATAAATACCCCGGTGATGGCGACAAAGACCATTGCGAACTCAACCGGAGAAATGTGTAGTACAAGTCCGAGGATGATAGCCAGTGTTCCAATCACGGCATGTATGCGCGCGTTTCTCTGTGTACGAATTGCATGCCAGAGTCCATTCCAGGCGTAGGCAAAGCTTCGGAGCAAGGTCGAGCGCGGTGGCTGTGGGTGCGAGGCTGGTAATGTGTTCATATATGCCTGACTCTTTGTGAATAAAGTCCATGCGCTGGTGAAGACAGGTGTTGTCGTCGTTTAGGTCTTGGTCCCTTTGGTTATTTGGCGTCCAACCCCGCGTCCGCCAGCGCGGCTTCCTGGTAAGCTACCATAACGCGGTATCCGGCATCAGTGTGATCGTCATAGCCCACAAGATGTAACACTCCATGAACCAACAGATAGGCAAACTCCCAGGCGGCGCTGTAGCCGGCATGGGCAGCCTGCCGTTCGACGGCGTCGCGTGAGATCGCAATATCACCAAGGTTGAGAGAACCTGCTTCCAGCACTGGGAACTCCAATGCGCCCGCCTGCTCCGGCAAATCAGCGATTACCTGCGTGTCATTGCTTGACGAATGGGTAGCACCGCCGGTGGCCTGGTCTTCTTCGTCCGGGCTGGGCAGCGCCCGATGCCGGGTCTCTCGATCAGCCGGCAACCACAATTCATCGGGAGCCGCCTGCGCCAGTGGAGCCTCCAGCCATGGGAAGGAGAGCACATCAGTCGATTCGTCCAGTCCCCGGTACTCTCGGTTCAGACTACGCAGACCTTCGTCGTCGGTAATCAGCACGCTCACCCGAACCGGTTCGACTACCCCCGCTCGCGCAAGAGTCAGGGAGACGATCCGGCGGATGATCTGGTCATCGAGGCCAAACGTATCTTCAACCAGTGTCGGCGGCTCATACACCATCGCCAACTCGAGGCCCTGTTCTATTTCTCTGGCTCGCTCGTCAAAGCCATGCCCGGTCTCCATTTGTCCCACCTCATCCCCAGTCATTGGGGGCGCCGGGGTAGCGGGATTGCTGGCGCGACGGTTGCGGTTCTCCCTGCGGCAGCCTCGCGGAGGTCGGGCGCTGCGTAGGCGGTTGATATCCCTGTTGCGACGGCGGTCCGCCGGGTCGATACCCCTGCTGTGACGGTGGTCTGCCGGGGCGATACCCCTGCCGTGACGGTGGTCCTCCAGAGCGCGGCCGTCGGCGACGCTCACGCTCCAACGCCGCCTCGCGCTCGCGGATCAGGGCCAGGCGTCGGCGACGGTTGGTATACAGGATATACCCGCCTACCGCCAGGATAGCGACGACGAGTGCCATCGCCGCATAGAGTGTCCAGGGCGGCGAGCCGGCATTGCCGGTCAGCGCAACCACAGTGATGGTAACAGACTTGCTTCCGGGCGCACCCGCCTGGTCAATCGCCTCTACAGTCGCGGTAAAGGTGCCGGCAGCTTTATATCGGTGGGTAACGGTCGGCGTGGAGGTCGTTACCGCTGGTGTGCCGTCGCCAAAATTCCAGACATATTTGACGATCTGATCACCCGCCGGGGTGCCCGGCCCGGTGGGTGGTGTAGAGCCTGAGGCATCGAAGGTCACCGTATTCCCACTGCCGATAGTGGTCAGGCTGGCGGTAAGGCTGGCGGTAGGGATCTGGTCGAAGTTCAGGATGGTAATGTGCAGGACAGCCAAACTGCGGGCACCGCGTCCATCAGTGACCGCCAGTCCAATAATCCATTTACCGGGAATATCGGGAAACTGGTGTGAAGCCACTGGAGTGGTGGCGGTGCGGCCATCGTTGAAGTTCCAGAGGTAGGTTAGCTTGCTGCCATCCAGTGAGTGAGACCCTGTGGCATTGAAGGTAATCCACTCATCTGGCACAATCGTCGTAGTGCTGGCGGTAATCTTGGCTACCGGTGGATCGTCAAAGGCAGTCGGCACAACATGGATCTGGGCGCTGTCGAATTGTTGCCAGCCATCGGAGTAGATCGACGAGTACACATTGTAGGTGCCGGAACTGGTAAAGACATGTTGCGCCGTAAGTCCGGTGGTAACTCCAACGGTCTGTGTACCCTCTTCAAAGGTCCACTGGTATTGCAGACCGGCCTGAGGTGGAGGATTCAGCACGTTACTAAGGTTTTCACTGAAGGTGATGGGCTGCCCGACGACATAGTTAGTCGCAAAGGTACCAACCGGCTGGCTGGCGGATACGTTCTTGGTAACGGGATTAAACAGCGCTGGTGTGCCGTTGGCCTCCATAGTGGGTGTATTGCCGATGCCACAGGCCAGCACAATGGTGCTCTTGGTTCCCCCCGCCAGCGGAAACAACGCGCCGGCAACGGCGGCCAGACCGAGTAACAGGGCTACAAGCGCCGGCCGCAGCCATCTTCCTGTTTTCATGTGGGGAAAGTGAAGCGGGCGCGGATTACTCCCCTTTGCTTGCATCATCACGCCTCCTGCAGAGCTACCTGCGTATGTTTACGCATTGGCACCAGCCATCGCTATTATTGCAGATAGAGAGCAGCGTGTCGAGAGACTGGGTAAGGTGGCGGTGGGCCAACCAAATGCGCGCCAGAACGGCCAGACTCTGGACCGAAGAAAGGTTCCAGGCATCTGGCCGCAAGCTAAGGCATGACCGTTTCGTGGAGCGCCTTTAGCCCTTTCGTTAGCCGTTGCGGTGAGCGTCCGCCTTCATGACCCGTCCGATTACTGCACGGGCAAAGGTATCGTCGCAGCCCAGCTTCTCGGCTACTCGCGGCACCAGGAGACGTTGCTGACTGGCAGTGAGCGTACGCCTGGACACAGGAATATTTAGTTCGCGCATGGTCTCGGTGACAATCTGCACGTGGGCGGGATTGGGGCCATTCATGGCACTCACCAGAGTGCTGGGCTGCGCCGAACGCCGCAGCGCTGGCCGCGGGCCGGTCGTTCCGGTCATGCCGTCGGTCTCTACGACCTCAAACGGATTGATGGCCGGAGTGAGGGTGCCACCAAGCATTGGCGGCCGGCGCGGCGCAAACGTGAGGGCGTCGTTGGCCGGCATACCCGTGGTGCCGTCAACGTCAACGTCGCTGATCAGTGCCGGCTGTATCCGGTTACCATAAAGAGCTGTGGCCGCATGAGCGGCGGCGGGGGCGGCGCTGGCATGATTCATAATGCTCATGTCGGTGCCGTGTCCCAAACTGTTGAGCTGTGGCAAGGAGAAGACGGTGCCGGCGTCATGATCGGTATCCTCGCCAAAGCTGCCGAGGTCGCTCCGCTCAAGGGCCGGTGCGCCGAGGGCGGGATAACTTGCCCCTTGGTTTGGCACCTCCTGAAGAACAGGCTTTTCGTGGCCAGACTCAGCAGCCGGTGGCTCCGTGCCCTCGCCTGCACCCGACCTGCGCTGCGAGATGAGTTGCGCAGCCTGCTTGCGGGCCGCAGCGGCGGTGGCCGCCATGCCGCGCAGCTGGGCCTCGCGAACCTTGGCATTGGCGTCGGCCCGCAGTTGCTTCAACTCAGCATCCTGCTGGGTGCGCAGCAACCGTTCTTCATGCGACTCCTGCAGTTGGCGCAGGCTGCGCCGATTCGAGGTTGGTTGCACAACTGCCCAGAAGAGTCCCCAGAAGGGCGGAGCGATAGCCACCAGCAGCATGGTGAGGCTGAAATGTGTGGATTGCAACTGGGGCCAGATGGAGTATACCCACTTATCGGTCACGAAGCCTGTGAAGTTCTCGCTGCGGAAAGCCAGGCTACACCAGGTAGTGATACCCGTGGCTACGAGAACGCCTACGGCGCAGAAGAACGCCTGCACCTTGTGTCCCTGGCTCCAGTGCCAGGGAGCCAGCACCGAAAGCAGATATGCCATGCCGACCACGCCCAAGGCCAGAAAAGCCCACAGAACGGTAAACCCCGCCTGAATCACGGGGTTGGCACTGCGGGCGGTGGCTCCGTCCGAGTAGACAAAGTAGTTAAAAATCGCGTCGGGGATATAGAGGACAACGGGGAAGATAAAATACACTTTCACCAGCCAACCTGGCAGTGGAAGCACCTTGTCCCTCTCCAGCTCACTGGGAGCCACATGCGTGCTCAGCGGAGTTGCCGATGCAGTTTCAGCCGGGGTTGCGTCGAGAGTCGGCGTGCGGTCTACACGCGGTGCCGCCGGGGCTGTTTGTGCCATTTGGAGCTTACCTCCCTGTCAAAGGAACGCCTGGCTCACGAGCCAGTGTTCGTCTTGCGTTGCGGGCCGGTTCGGCCCAAGTACCTAGCAGGCGCAATAACGACATTGGTATATGCGGCCAGGCGATAGTCAAAGGTGATAGGGAGAATATGCAATGGCAAGCGGAATGTAAAGGGGCCTCATGAACTTACCAGGGGCAACATCGCAGGTGACCGGCAGTCTGGCTAGCACCAAGGCGACAGAACAATTACACAATTTAGTACAAAATAACTAATTCTATAGTAAAAGTAGGCTAGCGAGTCACGTTTCTCGTACTGGTATTACCCCTCATGTGGATCGCAAAACGTTACTGAAAATGTGCCTAAATTCATTGGCTAGGATACCAATATGGGCTAAGGTATTCTGGCCAGTTGCCCTATTTCGACATAACTGCTTGCCTGAGCTTTGTTACCATGTTGGCAGAGGGAGAGATGCACTGTGTGGAGCGTTTACCTCGATACCAATCCAATGCGCACGCTGAGCTCGCGTGGGCTGGGACTCTTTTCGCGTCGCGCGTATTATGGACCACTGGCGCCGCTCCGCTCGCGCCGGATTGCTCATGCTACTCTTCCAGGACGCCACTGGGTGCGGGTTCGTAACATAATTAGCGGTGTGTCAGGTACCGACATCGCGCTTACTCATCTACAGCTGGATCCACGCGTATCATTAGCGGCTCTGCCGCGCCAGTCAAAGCTCTACCTCGGTCATGAGGTAGTAGGCGAAGTAAGCGAAACCGGGCCTGATGTTGAGTTCCTCCGAATCGGAGATCGTGTTGCCTACCAGTTTGACCAGTGTTGCGCCACGCGCGACGTCAAGCCGCCCTGCCGCCATTGTACGATGGGCAACTACGCGCTCTGCGAGAATCGTTATCTACCAGGGCCGGCCGCAATTGGCGGTGGCTGGAGCGACGAGATGATCGTACACGAGCGCCAGCTCTTCCTGGTTCCGGACAGTCTCACGGACGAGCAGGCGGCGCTTCTGGAACCGTGCGCAGTTGCCCTTCATACCGCGCTTCGCCACCTGCCTCAGCCAGGAGACAACGTGCTGGTTATTGGTGGAGGCACCATCGGTTTATTGACCACCCAGGCGGTGCGTATCCTGGCTCCGGAGGTGACAATCGCATCGATTGCGCGTTACCCGGTCCAGATAGAGATGGCCACCAGAATGGGTGCGAACCGCATACTTTATCAGGCAGACGGCACGTCGGCAATTGCTCGGCATACTGGGGGGCACCATTTCAAGCGGCACTTTGGCCCCGACCTGCTGATCGGGGGTTTCGATGTAGTTTACGATACCATTGGCTCGACCGAGACGCTGCAAAATGCCATCCGCTGGACTCGGGGCGGAGGCGCGGTGGTGCAGGCAGGCAGGCAACTGGCACCCTCCGCATTGGATTTGACTCCCCTATGGCATCAGGAGATCTCGTTGCTTGGCGCGTCTGGCCACGGCACCGAAGACTGGCCAGCTAACGCCGGTATCGCCAGCTGGACTCGCGGCAATAGTGGACGCGTCTTCACGTATGCGCTAACTGCTGCTCTCATTCGTGAGCATAGACTCACACCCGAGCGACTCATAACTCACCGCTTTCCCCTCCGCGAGGTGCGGCACGCAGTAGAAGTTGCCAGAGATAAGTCTACCCACCACTCGATCAAGGTGATCCTGGATATAGGTGACTCCCCGGCGTCACGGCTTACGGCTGAGAGTCTGACTGCCACTCGCCTCACCAGTTCGCCCTCCTAAGCAACCATCAGGCGAGGTCACAAGGGGATTCCATGCAAGAAGACGGCATAGAAGAAGACAACCATCACCACGAACAGCAGGCTGTCCATACGGTCGAGTAGACCACCATGGCCGGGAACGATGCTGCCGCTGTCTTTGACTCCAGTGCCGCGCTTGAGCAGTGACTCGGCCAAGTCGCCCAAAGTTGAGGCTATCGCCACCAGCACACCCAGGATGACGGCATCTAGCCAACCAACCGGTAAGGGGTGATGAAATAGGGTAGGCAGAAGCATGTTAAAGACATACGAGGCAATGACGGTGAAGACCAGGCCACCTGCGAAACCTTCCCAGGTCTTGGCGGGGCTGATATGTGGGGCAAGCTTGGTTCGTCCAAAATAGTGGCCGGTGAGCAGTGCAAACGTGTCATTGGCCCAGGTCATGAAAAATAGAGCGAGTAGCCACCAGAAGCCGCTGGCACTGGCCCCGAACGTATTACCACGTAACAGGATAAACAGGGCAATCGGCCAGCCTAGATAGAAGGCGCTGCCCATAGCCAGCGCCCAATCGATCAAGGTGCCTTCGATAGCCCCCCGTGTAAGAATCAGCCAGGCAAACGTAAGTATCAGAAGTGCGCTGACGCCACCGCCCACCATGACGATAAGCTGGTCTGCGTTGTGGTTCAAGATAAAGAACATAGCCCCGAGCAGGAGCTCCAAGCCGAGTGCAGCGCTCAGCAGCAGCGGGGGATGCCATCCCTTGTGAACGAACATAGCATTCAGTTCAGACATTCCGATAAGCAACGCCAGCGCACCGCCGGCAAATGCAAACCAGCCGCCGCAAAAAACCAGCGCAACCACGATCGGTATGAGCACAAGCGCGGAGAGCGATCGTTGTCCCAGGGCAGCTAGCCAAGCCGCCCGCGCGCCAGGGGACAAGCTAGCCGGACGCCGCCGCTCACGTCTGGACGCCCCGGACTCGGGCTCTGATACTGGCATACCCGTAGCTTTCTCTGCCATGGCAATGCTCCGCACTCCGGCGCCCCGTTGGTGACACCGTCTGCCACTAGGTAATTAGCGGGCGCTCTTCACTGCAGGTTGCGTGTCGGAAAGCGGAGGGGTAGTAGAAGTTGACGGAGTTGCCGCGGTCGGTTCCGTACCCGCTACCTCTTGCTCCCCCTCAATCTGCGCATCAGTCTTGCCAAAGCGTCGCTTGCGCTGAGCATAGGCGTCAAGCGCAGCAACGAAATCATCATTTCCAAAATCCGGCCAGAGCGTCGGCGTCGAATAATATTCGGCGTAGGCAACCTGCCAGATAAGATAATTGCTGAGCCGCATCTCTCCAGCGGTACGAATCACCAGGTCTGGATCGGGCAAGCCGCTGGTATAGAGGTAATCTTCGATCAGGTCTTCGTTAATTTGCTCTGCTGGAATGCCCGCCGCGACGATGGCGCGCACCGCATCGACGATCTCTGCGCGTCCACCATAGTTGAAACATACGTTGAGTGTCAAGGAGGTGTTGTCTTTGGTTAGCTCTTCCATGTGACGAATTGCCCGCTGTATGTCAGCCGACAGCCCTTCAAAGCGCCCAATATGGCGCAGCCGGACTCCATTCTGGTGAAGGCGTTCGAGATCACTTCGAATGGTCTCCCATAAGAGAGACATCAGCGCATCTACTTCTTCGGGCGGTCTGCCCCAGTTCTCAGTGGAGAAGGCATACACCGTCAGCATAGGCACGTGGTAATCGTTGCAAAGCTCAACAGTTCTCCGGAGAGCATCCACCCCTGCCCGGTGACCGAGCGCGCGCGGTAAATGGCGCTTGGTAGCCCAGCGTCCATTTCCATCCATGATGATCGCTATGTGTCTCGGGATTGCCCGCCCGTCTTCAAAGTACAGGCGAGCGAACTCCGCCCGTCGCTCCGCTTCTTGAGCGCGCGCTCCACCGTCAATTGCCGTGCCGATGGTGTTCAGTAGGCCCTTGATTCGTCCCTTTGCCATGTGCCAACTGCTCCTAATCTGCATAGATCTACCTAGCGGGCAACGATCACGTCCAACCTCTTATACCGCCAGGATCTCTTGCTCTTTGATGCTACCAACCTTGTCCAGGTCAGTGATGTATTTTTCGGTCAATTTATCTAGACGCTCCAGGTCGTGCTTGAGCTCATCGGCGGAGATTTCTTTCTTCCTCTCCTGCTCACGCAACGTGTTGTGGCCATCGCGACGGCAGTTCCGTACCGCCACCTTAGCCTCGTCAACCTTCTTGTGGAGTACCTTCACCAGTTCTCTGCGGCGGTCCTCAGTCAATGCTGGGATGACAATCCTGATCAGAGTTCCGTCGCTAGCTGGATTCAAGCCGAGATCGCTCTTCTGTATAGCCTTTTCAATTTCCGGCAGCATTTTGCGATCCCACGGCGAAATGGTAAGCGTGCGGGCATCAGGAGCGTGGATTGCCGCGATATTCTGCAGCGGCTGCGTGTCTCCATAATACTCAACCTGCAGCCGCTCGACTAGCGTGGGACTGGCACGCCCGGTACGCACGGTCTGAAGTTCGCGCTGCAGGGCTTCCACAGCGCCCTTCATCCGGTGCTCAACATCGGTGAAGACATCTTCCGCCATTCATAGAACTCCCTTCCAGCCGCAGAACTGCAGCAGGCAACTACGCTGGAATACATACTACAGGAGCTAGCTTGACCATACGGCGTTAGCACCTCCCGGCATCGAGTGTATCAACGTGCCACGATGGTGACCTTGCACAATGGCGGCCACATTCCCAGGAGTGTTGAGGTCAAAGACAAAGATCGGCATATGGTTGTCTTTGCAAAGCGACAGTGAGGTGCTGTCCATTACTGCCAGTCCCATATTCAACGCCCGCATATAATCCAGCTCACGAAATTTGCGAGCCAAAGAGTTTCGCCCAGGATCATCGTCATAGACGCCATCAACCTTGGTTGCTTTCAGCAAAACCTGGCAGTGAAGCTCGACGGCGCGTAGAGCGGCAGCGGTATCAGTGGTAAAGTAAGGATTACCAGTTCCGGCCGCCAGGATAACTACCAGGCCCACTTCCAGATGCCTAATGGCACGGCGACGGATAAAGGGCTCGGCAACTGCGGGCATCTCAATGCCGGTCTGCACACGCGTGGTCAATCCAGCATGTTCCAGCGCATCCTGGAGCGCCAGCGCATTGATGACCGTGGCAAGCATACCCATGTAGTCTGCCTGAGCCCGATCCATCCCAGCAGAAGCGGCGGTCTTGCCACGCAGAATATTGCCGCCCCCAATGACGATTGCAATCTCTGCGCCAAGCGCGTGCACCTGAACAACCTCATCAGCGATGTATTGCAAAACCAAGGGATCAATCCCATGGCCTTGCTCACCCATCAGTGCTTCGCCGCTGAGTTTTAACAGCACCCGCTGATATTTGATCGCCGGATCCATGTCCACTGCCTTCCCTAAACACCACTCCTGGCAGGATCACTCGACATTCTCAACCCGTCCGATGGCTCATCTTCCAGACGAGCTGCCGCCACGCTCATCTCGAGTTCCAGCTTACCCTCCAAGCTCGTAGCGCGTGAACCGCCGCACTACAATATTCTCGCCAGTCTTGCGAATGACATCATCAACCAGCTTGCCTACGGTTATCTTGTCGTCTTTCACCCAAGGTTGCTCCAGCAACACCTGGGAAGCAAGCTGCTTCTTGACCTTTCCCTCGACGATCTGCTCGCGCTTGTTGGCAGGGCGCTTAAGAACCTCAGGATCGTTCATGGTATCTGTACGTAACTCAGCCTGAACTTCTTCAGGCACATCGGCCCAGCTGATGTAGCTGGGAGAGGTGCCTGCAATCTGCAGGCATAGCTCGCGGGCAAGCGTCTTGAAGTCGTCGCTACGCGCCACAAAGTCAGTACTGCAATTCATTTCAAGCAGCACACCAACCGAACCGCTGTGGTGAATATATGATGTAATAAGTCCTTCACGCGTCTCGCGATCCTGACTCTTCACCTTCTCGGCGCGCCTGGCGCCTCTCTCTTCGAGCAGTTTCACGGCCTCATCAAATGTCTTGGCTTCCACCAGCGCCTTCTTGCAATCCAGCGGACCGGCGCCGGTTAACTCTCGCAGCTTGACAACGTCTTTCGCGGTAGCTTCCATCGGATGATGTCACTCCTCTAGTTATGACTTACAATGATGACGTAGGCGCTTGACCAATAGTACCACGTCACCAAGTTTAGCGTTGCGCACACAGGTGCCGGGAGAAACATCCCAAGTGGCCCAGGTCAGACAAACAAATGCGCGGCACGCCCACGCGGTGCCGCGCCTCCAGTATCGTAGCCTCTAAGCCGAAGAAACCTACGAATACCCGTACCCGGCCGGCTAAGCCTTAGCGCTGGCGGTAGCCGCGGCTTCACCGTCAGCTTCACCGATCGCCGCCGGCGGCTCGGTCTCTGGAGCTTCCGGCTCAGCCGTAGGCTCGGTCCCAAACTCCTCGAGGCTGACCGCTGCCTCAGTAATAGCAGGCTCCGCTACGCCCTCCGCGCGTCGCTCGTCTCGATCCTTGATCTGAGCCTCGCGCAGACGCCTACCCTCGATGGCGGCCTCGGCAATCTTGCTGCACAGAAGCCGAACCGCACGAATGGCGTCGTCATTGGCAGGTATAGGATAATCCATCTCATCAGGATCGGTATTGGTGTCAGCCAGCGCGATCACTGGTATTTCCAGACGACGAGCCTCGAGTACGGCGGTATGCTCTTTCTTGGTATCCACTACAAAGATCGCTCCCGGTAACCTGCGCATATCTTTGATGCCGCCAAGCAATCTCTCCAGGCGATCCATCTCGTCTTGAAAGTGCTGAGCCTCTTTTTTGGTCAATCGCTCAAGCTCTCCGCGCTCTTTACGGTTCTCCAGCTCACGCAAGTATTTGATGCGCTTTTGAATGGTCTCAAAGTTGGTCAGCATGCCGCCGAGCCAGCGTTGGTTGACGTAGAACTGGCCACTCGACTCGGCTGCCTCTTTGATGGCTTCCTGAGCCTGTTTTTTGGTCCCCACAAAGAGAATACTATCGCCGTTGGCTACTGTACTCACGATGAACTGGTGGGCTTCATTGAGGCGAGCAACGGTCTGCTGTAGATCAATGATATGAATCCCATTACGCGCCGTAAAGATAAAGGTGCGCATCTTCGGATTCCAGCGGCGGGTCTGATGACCAAAATGGACACCAGCTTCGAGCAGTTGCTTCATGGTTGCGACATTGGACACAGTCTGCAGTTCTCCCTTATTTTTCGTTTCCCTTTTAAAAGAAACGAGCCTCCGCCTCCGTCACGTCA
This sequence comes from Ktedonobacterales bacterium, assembly GCA_052143275.1. Classification (GTDB taxonomy): domain Bacteria; phylum Chloroflexota; class Ktedonobacteria; order Ktedonobacterales; family JADMIN01; genus JAJPKE01. The sequence continues at coordinate 27,705 of JBKQTH010000320.1, forward strand.
TCGCAAGAAGGCCCGGAGACGCACTGCAAGCATGAGCAGATTCATAACCGTGCAGGGCGGCGGAGCGCCTAAGGACTCACGACGATCGGGAAGCGTGTGTACTTAAAAATTCAACTCGTAGCGCCCACTGAAAACCGTCCCGGTTTCTAGCGCGCACTTCACATCATTGTATCACAACAGCAGACCGACCACAATTGCTATGCAATGGCTACCACTCTCCACTAGAGCTGGACCTGGCGCTATTCCCGGCATGGAACTAGGCAACTATGGTGCGCCAAGGATCCAGTGCCAGGTAGCGAGCATTGAAGATACTGCCGTGAGACACGCTGTAGGTCTGGGATGACGCTGTCGCCACTCGTGCGTTCTAAACAACGAATGGAACACGGGCATAGGGTGCAGACATGGACGGAGAGTGAGGGGATCGATGAGAGCAATTGAGGGCATTGCAAGCGCTGAGGACGGAATGCCGCTCCGGCTGGATAAGCGCCTGGCAAGATGGCTGATGCCGTCACTCGGGGACATCCTGTTCATCTGCGTCTTTGCCTTCGGACTGTTGGATCTTCAGGGACGCATTCTGAGCACTGACGGTGACGCGGGGTGGGACATCGCCCTCGGGCTGATAACGTTGCGCCATGGCTTGCCACGAACTGAGCCGTTCCTCTCCACGATGCTTGGCCAGCCTGTCGTGCAATGGGAGTGGCTGGCCCAGGTGATCTACGCGCTCGGCTATCTACTCGGCGGGCTCAATGGCGTGGTAGCGGTGGCCTGTCTGTTGATGGCGCTCACGGTGCGCGGGCTGTACGGCGCACTGCGCCGTCGGCGGATGCCGGCATTGGGCGCGGCGGCTTTGACACTCCTGGCCATCCCGGTAATGGCGCTCTCGTGGACGTCGCGGGCGGAGCTCTTCTCCCTACCGCTCACCCTCTGGTGGTCCGAGTGGCTCTGGCGGTACTGGCACGATGGGGCACGCTGGCGACTGTGGCTATTCCCGGCGATGACAGCGCTTTGGATTAATCTGCATGCCGGGTTTCTGGGCGGCATTGCGTTGCTAGTCGCGGCGATGGCGCTGGCGTTTGCGATCCCGGCCGACCGGCGCAAGGCGCGGCCCGGTGAGATGGCGCTGACACTGGTCGGATGCGCGCTGGCGACGATGGTGACTCCCTGGGGCTTCGACTACTGGCGGCATCTCATTTCCTATGCGCGCAACCCGCTGGTTCCGTTGTTGACTGAGGAATTTCAGTCGCCCAACTTCCATCTAGTAGTTGATCAGCTGTTCCTGGCGCTGGTGTTCGCGCTGGTAGGGGTGTGGCTGCTGGCGGCATGGCGGGCCAGTGGGCGTGGGATTGAGCCGCTGGGGTTGACACTGTGTACACTCTGGACAGCGCTGTCATTTGTCTATCAGCGCTTCATGTCGCTGTGGCCACTGATCTGCCTGCCCTACCTGGCGCTGGCGCTCGTGAGTGGAGCTGGCAGCCTACCAGCCGTACCCGAACCAAAAGCGTGGGAAGGGTGGCGCGAGCGCATAGTGATGGCTTTGGCGGCCGGTGGTGAGCGCGTGGTGCGACTCGCACAGCGGGTGGAGGCAACAGATCGGCTGGTGAGGGGGGTACTCTGGTCGCCGTTAGTGGTGGTCCTAGGAGCGGCGCTGGTGGCGAACGGTGGCGTGCTGCCCGGGCAGAGCCGCCCACTGGTCAACGCACACTGGGATGCCACGGCGCTGCCGGTGGCCGCTGTAGCGGTTCTTCGGCGCGACGGAATCCCGCCCGGGCGCGGATTCAACCCATATGAGTGGGGAGGGTACCTAGACGAGGCGCTTCCGGGATATCACGTCTTCATCGACAGCCGTTCTGATGTGTATAGCCGCCAGCTGTTCAGTGATTATTTGACAATCACTGACCTGGCACCAGGGTGGTCACGGCTGCTCGATCACTATAGGATCCAGTGGGCCCTGATCCAGGCAAACTCGCCACTGCGGCAAGCGCTGGCGCTCAGTGGCTGGCGATGCCATTTGGAGGGGAGCGATGGCGTCGCAGCCCTCTGCCTGCGCCCGCCGGCAGCGCGGCTGTCGCCTGTGCGTGTTGCTGGCGCCGGCAACGCTTCGGCAAGTCTCTTCCCAAGTTATTCTATCCATTTTGGGCCTGCAGCATCAGAATTATCAGTAGAGGTTGGAAGGCTAGGAGGAAGCTCTGCTACACTCCTGGGTAGCTGAACAATATTATGATTCTGGCGAGACTGGACTTTACGAGAAGGTGAGGCAGGTCAGTGTCCGATTCAGAGAGATCCCCCGGCGCTTCCGGCGCTTCCGGCGCTTCCGGCACGACCAGAGACAAGCGGCATGCGCGGGACGGTGAGAATGCCGGGGGCACAGTGGTGGCTACTAACCCCATGGCGGCCCCCGCTGGGCAGGAACGCGTTGCCGAACTGCGTGAAGAGCTTCGCGCCGCCGACCACGCCTACTATGTAGAAGATAATCCGTTACTCTCCGACGCACAGTACGACGACCTGATGCGCGAGCTACGCCAGCTGGAAGCGGAGCATCCCGAACTGGTTACTCCCGACTCGCCGAGCCAGCGCGTAAGCGGTGAAGCCGCCACAATCTTCAGCAAGTTCCGCCATCCGACACCCATGCTTAGCCTGGCCAACGTGCGAACTCCCCAGGAGCTGCAGGCGTGGCAGCAACGTGCCCAGAGGCTCCTGCCCCAGGCCGCTTTCGACTATGTCTGCGAGCCCAAGATCGATGGCCTCAGCATGAATCTGATCTACGAGAATGGTGAGTTGGCCTTTGGCATCACGCGGGGTGACGGTACCGTTGGTGAGGATGTCACGCCCAACGTACGCACCATCGGCGATATACCCCGTCACCTACTATCCAGCAGCCGGTATTCCCAGCACCCAGCCCGGGTGGAGATACGCGGCGAGATCTATATGCTACGAGAAAATTTCGCCGCCCTCAACGCCAAGCTCGCGGAAGAAGCCGCCAGGACCGGAGCCACACCTCGCTTGTTTGCCAATGCTCGTAACTCCGCAGCCGGTTCGCTGCGCCAGAAGGACCCGCGCATCACCGCCAAGCGCCCACTCTCATTCTTGGCCTACCAGATTGGTCTAATCGAAGGCCTAGCTGAGCCGGAGAGCCAACTTGAGGTGCTGGAGCTACTTCAGGCGTGGGGCTTTCCCGTGAGCCCACTAGCCAGGAAGGTATCGACCCTCGAAGAGGCGCAAGCCTATTGTGATGAGCGAGAGGAGCATCGCTTCGACGTTGGTTACGACATCGACGGCGCAGTCATCAAGATCAACGCCCGCTGGCAGCAACAGGAGCTTGGCGTAGTAGCTCGAGATCCCCGCTGGGCAATCGCATACAAATTTGCACCGGTGGAGGCCAACACTGTGCTTCAGGACATCATCATCTCGGTTGGACGTACGGGCGCGCTGATTCCCAACGCGCGTCTGCGGCCGGTCCAGCTTGGTGGTATCACGGTCTCTAATGCTACCCTCTTCAACTTCGATGAGGTGGCGCGCAAGGACTTACGCATCGGTGACACCGTCGTAGTCCAGAGACATGGCGACGTCATTCCCGGTATCGTCAAAGCCCTACCCGAGCTACGCCAGGGGACCGAGCAGCCCTGGGCACCGCCGACCGAGTGCCCGGTCTGCCATTCTCCTGTCTTCCGGGAGGCCGGTGAGGTCGTAGCCTACTGCACCAACTCTCAGTGTCCGGCTCAGCGACTCGAGCGACTACGCCATTTTGTTGGTAGGGGCGCCATGGACATACGTGGCCTTGGTAACGAGCTGGTAGCTAGATTGATCGATGCTGGTCTGGTCCATGATGTTGCCGATCTCTATCAGCTGCATACTGAGCAATTGCTCCAGCTTCCAGGATTCCAGAAGAAGAGCGCTGGTAACCTCATCAGCGCTATCGCCGCAAGCAAGTCTCGACCGTTTCCCACCGTGCTATACGCCTTGGGAATTCGCTATGTAGGCGAGAAGGCGGCCCAGATTATCGCCGATGGTCTGCTCTCGATGGACGCGGTTCTCTCGGCGTCAGCCGAGCAAATCACCGCGCTACCCGGTATCGGACCAACGGTTGCCGCCAGTCTGCGCCAATGGAGCGAGCAGCAGACCAACCAAGAGCTGGTAGCCCAGCTTGCCGTCAGCGGGTTACAGCTGTCGATTCCGGTGTTGCGCTCCGAGGAAAGTAAGGCAGCGGAGAACCTGCCGCTTGCCGGCCAGACCTTCCTGCTGACCGGCTCGCTCGCCGAGATGACACGCGGGCAGGCAGAGCAGGCCGTCCTTTCACTAGGCGGCAAGATTGCCTCCAGCGTCACCAAATCGCTCAGCCATCTCATCGTGGGCGACGCTCCCGGCAGCAAGCTGCAGAAAGCTGAAAAGCTTGGTATACCAGTACATGACGAGAATTGGCTGGTAGAGCGCTTGCGAGAGTATCACGCCATGCCGACTGAGCGAAAACGCCTGCAGGCGTAGAGTCGTGCCCATCATGAGAGCACGGTAAAGCTCTTGAGCATGGCTTGCAGCGCCGATGCGGCGTTATCCCCGCTCACCGCATCAGTCGAGATCTGGTATTCGTAGTCGGGTGTGATTAAGTAGTAGTCAGTGTGGGTATCGGTGATCTGGCTACCAGGAATAGTTCCTTGAACCGGTGCGTCCTGGTACCCCGCCTTCCCGGCGATGGTAAACGGCGTAATATGTGGCGGTGAGTTGGGTTCATGCGCCTCTTCGAGCAGTTGTTTGATCTGGAGGTCGGCGTACTTATCCTTGGCGTTATAAACCACTACCGTAAACGACGAGACTTGCGCCCCTCCGGCCGACTGGGCATCGATGCGGGTGATCACGATCTCCAGTGGAATCGTGGTCGATGGGGTGGGGGTGGTTCCCGCGGGTGTACTTACCTGCCAGCCGTTAGGGTACGTCACTCTAAAGTGATATTCTGAGCTGGTGTAGACGCCCCCACTAGCCGATGGCGGTGGTGGCGCCGACCGGCATCCCGCCAGCATCACAAGCGCCAGCAAAGCCATACACCCTATTACCAGGGTGGTAAAGCGCCCTGACTTCCAGTTTCGTCTGGGTCTGCACTGATGGGCCACAGACTCGCCTCCTACCCAAAGTACTGCAAGCGCGGCGAGTATACATCGGCAGTAGGCAAGAGTCAACGGCTATAGCCTTTTAGCGTGAGGCCTCCTACCCGTCCACAACCCCATCACCATACCCCAAACACTACTTTAGTATCTCTAGGTTAATACCGTCATGGAACTATACTGCTTGTAGATTAAGCAAGTGGCACAGGCGGTCCTAACCAGCCACCACAGGTACACACTGATGTCAAACAAGCTCAAGAATATGATGTTGAGCAAGTCGTCCAGAAGACGCCCACGAATTCATAATGGTGGTCGCGCAGCGACGTAATGCGTTGCTAAGGAGAAGTGTCAATGAGCGCTGAGAAGATGATGGTAAATGTAGTTGACCCAGATGGGAAATGGCTGTATCGAGTAGGCGGTATCTCCGCACTCCTCTTAGGTATAGCGTATATCATCACCATTGCGTTATATGCTCACGTGGGAGCTCCGCCAAGCGGTGGCGAGGCGTGGCTGCAGTATCTCGCCGGGAAGACGACAGCGTGGTGGGCCATTGTTGGTCTCTCCGTCCTAGCCGACTGCCTCTTCGTACCGGTCGCGCTCGCGCTCTACCTCGCGTTGAAAGGGGTCAACAGAAACGCGATGCTGGTAGCAACCGCATTGGTGGGGTTGTTCAGTGTTTTAGACCTGGCAGTTACCGAGCCAAATTATGGCGCGCTCATCACTCTCAGCGGTCCCTACGCCGCAGCCACAAACGGCGCCCAGCGGGCGATCTATGTCGCGGCGGCAAATTATCCATCGGCAGTGCTAGCATCCCGACTGGAAGTGGTCTACAGCATCATGGTCCTCGCCGTCGGGATTCTCGTGACCGCTTTCGTCATGCTAAAGGGAACCCTCGGGAAGAGCACGGCGTATTTGGGACTAGTCACGGGCATCGTTGGGATCATTCCGGTAGCGGGCTCATTTTTTGTGAGCGCTCTGAGTGTAGCCATCATCATCACGTCCGTTCTCACTATACTGTGGGTCTTGTTGGTAGGCTACCGGCTCTTCCGGCTCGGTCAGCTGTGATGCCTATGCGACTATCGTTCTAGAACAGATTCTGCCACACACGAAGCCCACCTCGACTGCCTGATCGCCGGGGGCGATCATGACGCCAAACTGGGCACGCGTCCGTTCCAGGAATCTACTCTCTCTACATGATGTACCCTGTGAAGTCCCCCCGTTCTCGGCAGCCAAGCACTACAGCGAAGACCAAGGCGGTATACTAGAACAGGAAGGCTGACTTGTAGAGGAGACGTTCTTGGAGGTGCGCACATGGAGTCCCTGTGGAGTGCCGCCCTTTGGCGGCAGTTCGGCGCGGCAATCGACACACTCGAAAATGCTCTGCTGGCCTGTCCGAGTCCGCTGTGGAACGAGCGCCTCTGGAGCGACTCCTCTGCCCCCCCAGTGCCGGTAGAGTTCTCGCAGTTCTGGAATATCACCTTTCATACGATCTTCTGGAGCGACTTGTATCTCTCTGGCTCCCTTGACGGATTCGCTCCTCCAGCTCCGTTCACCTTGGATGATCCAGAGAGACCCTATACGAAAGATGAACTGCATGGCTATCTCATGTATACGCGCGCCAAATGCCACACCACGCTTGTAGCGTTGACGCAGGAGAAAGCAAGCGATCTCTGCGAGTTCCCCTGGGCACCAGGAAAGGCGTTCAGTTTCATAGAGTTACAGCTGTACAACATGCGCCACGTCCAGGAACATGCGGCACAACTACACCTATTTCTCGGACAGAACGCGTGTGCTGTCTCCAGTTGGGTCGATCGAGCGAGGGATGACCCACGCAGCAACTTTGGCTGAACAGGTACGCTATACTGGTACAGGCTGGGTGTCCTCCCCCGCCACGGCGCAGCCAGCACGCCGGTGTTGTTAGCCCAATCAAAGGTACGAAGGGAAGCCGTTTACGATGACTTCGTCGCCTGTGCCGTCGCTCACCATCTCAAGCCAGCAGGAGTGCATCAATCCTGACCTTTATCTTGATCGCGAATTAAGTTGGATTGCCTTCAATCAGCGCGTCCTCGAAGAAGCCCAGGAACTGCGCAATCCGCTTCTGGAGCGAGTCCGATTTCTGGCGATCTTCAGCTCGAATCTCGATGAATTCTTCATGATTCGCGTCTCGGGGCTGAAAAAGCAGATAGCGGCCGGTGTCAATCAGCCCGCGCCATCAGGACTCTTGCCGCATGAGCAATATCGAGCCGTTCGTGAAGCCATCCTGCCGCAATTGGCCGAACGCCAGCGCTTATTTTACGACGAATTGATGCCGTCCTTGCGCGACGTGGGAATCAATCTGCTGCGCTACGATGAGCTGGACGCACACCAGCGAGAGGCTGCCAGCAATTTCTACGAACGCATGGTGTATCCAGTCTTGACGCCTCTGGCGATCGACGCCAGCCACCCGTTTCCTTTCATCTCTAACCTCAATGTGAATCTCCTGGTCGAGATGCAGGATGCCGGAGGCAGCTCGCTGCTGGCGCGTGTGAAAGTACCTGAGGTGTTACCACGCCTTGTCAAGCTTCCTCCAGATACTGAACCGAGCCAGCGCGACGAGCGGGCAGTAAATTTTATCTGGCTCGAAGAGCTTATCACGGCAAACCTGGCGACGCTGTTTCCCGGAAAAACCATCACGAATGTCTCTACGTTCCGAGTCACGCGTGACACTGATCTCGAGATCCAGGAGGACGAAGCGTCCGATCTCTTGGAAACGGTTGAGGAAGGGGTACGCCAGCGCTCGTTTGGATCTGCCGTGCGTCTCACCCTGGACGAACGTACCAGTTCACCAACCCGAGAGATGCTTGCGACCACGTTCGGAGTTGAGCCAGAGGACATCTATCTCGAAGATGGGCCATTACGTCTGAGCTCGCTTTCGGAGCTCTACGAGATCGATCGACCGGAATTGAAATTTCCGACCTTCATGCCGCAGCGCCCGTCCGCGCTGGAGAACCCTGAGGAAGACCTCTTTGCCGTAATCCGCACGCAGCCAATTCTGCTGCACCATCCCTTTGACTCGTTTACGCCGGTTATCGACCTGATCGAGACAGCCGCACACGATGAACAAGTTCTGGCAATCAAACAAGTGCTCTACCGGGTCGGACGCCACTCGCCCGTGGTTGGCGCTCTCTTGACCGCCCGTGACGAAGGCAAACAGGTGGCCGTCCTGGTTGAGCTGAAAGCGCGCTTCGACGAGGAGAATAACATCGAGTGGGCGCAGGCCCTGGAAGATCGAGGAGCGCATGTGGTCTACGGCATGCGGGGATTGAAGATCCATGCCAAAGTCCTGCTCATCGTGCGCAAAGAAGATGACGGCCTCCGTCGCTATCTCCATCTAGGTACCGGAAACTACCATGCCGGGACTGCGCTCGGTTACGTCGATCTGGGATTACTGACAAGCGAGGAGGCCCTGGCAGCCGACGTGAGCGACCTCTTCAACGTCCTTACCGGGTATAGCGATCACACACACTATCGCAAGCTTCTGGTGGCTCCGCACGGCTTGCGCTCCGCACTGCTGGACAAGATCGATCGTGAGATTGCTCGCCACCGAAAGGATGGTGATGGTCGCCTGATCTTCAAATGCAACGCGCTGACCGACGAGCAGATAATTTTGGCACTGTATCGAGCCTCGCAGGCCGGAATACAGATAGATCTCATCGTACGCGGAATTTGCTGCTTACGACCGGGCGTGCCGGGGGTGAGCGAAACCATACGTGTGCGCAGCATAGTCGGCCGTTTCTTGGAACATAGCCGGATCTATTATTTCTTCAATGGGGGCGAGGAAGAAATTTATATCGGCAGCGCCGATTTGATGGAGCGCAACCTGGATCGGCGCATCGAGGTGCTGTTTCCTTTAGAAGACGAGCAGCATAAGCGCTACATTCGGGACACCGTCTTAGAGATTGATCTAGCGGACAATACGCAGGCACGTACACTGCAACCCGATGGGACCTATCTCCGCTTGACGCCAGGCGAAGCCGCTCCCATCAGTGCGCAACAGTACTTTCTGGACCATCCCACCCACTAATGCAATCGGCTCGAGGGCGGAGACTACCCTATGAAGCGGCCGGAGACATAGCGGCCTGAGCGAACGAGGCTCGACTGTCCAGCGGCAATACGAGATCCGTTGGGGGCTCCGGGGAGTGTATCCACAGCGACATCTGCGACGGGTGCATCGTCTCTTCAACCGCTTGCAGTAAACTTGCAGTCACCTCGTCAAGCGCCACTTTCTGCTGCAGGGCGGCGCTGAACTGATCGACGACCCGGGCGGCATTGTATTTCTCTCGGTAAAAGCGGCGGTCAATACCGCTCTGCAACCGGCGACGCAGCGGCTGGAACAGCACAACGATGAGCAGGGTCGAGACGACCAACGCGATCGGTGAGATGCTGCCGGTCA
>JBKQTH010000321.1:0-10995 GCA_052143275.1 Ktedonobacterales bacterium
CCAGTACGGCTCATTCCCCCAGCCGTTACCACCCAAAGGTGGCGGTGAGGAGAAGCGCGGCACGGTGAATCGCGCCGACAGACCGCTAACGTGCCCCGGCCTGCATACTGCTAAAGAACTCCGAGTGGGAAACCAGCGCGTAGATGATAATGATGTCTACCGCAATCATGACGATCCCTATCCAGGGCGCCGCCGGAAGGTAGAAGAACCATCTAATGGAGCTGATTCCGGCTACGACGACGCCAAAGACTCGTCCGAACGTTCCGCCCCGCAGGATGTCATAGCCGGCATAGAACGCTGCCGCCGCTAGGACCAGATCCAGAATCGCCCAGAGCCAGAGATAGCCGTTAAACGTGCCGTAGGTGACGCCGCTGAGCCAGGCGGCGTTGACAAACTCGACAATCGCCCAGACCAGCTGGAATCCCGCCAGAATAAACATCATGATGGCGGCAAAGGTCACGAGTCCGGGGCGCTCCACCACGAGCGGTTCGCGCTGGCTCATGGCCACGACCTGACTACCCTGGCCCACCGGCCACGTGGGACTTCCTGGTTCTACGGGGTGTACCGGCATCTCCTGATTCACTGGTCGCGATGGGATCCCTTGATCCATTTGATTGGACGGCATCCCCTGGTCCATCTGATTAGCCGGATTTCTCGGATTCATTGCCTCCGACATGTGATTCCTCCAATACTTGGAGCTGCTGGCGCTCCGGAGAATATCCCAGACACCACGTATTACGTGAAGTCTACGCATGACAGTGGCCCTGTTTGGCGTGGGCTCCTCTCGGGCCACCCATGGCCGGTCAATGCTCTCCGAACGTGCTCCGGACGGCAAAACGAGACTGCTGCCCAGATACCCGGGCATACGTTGAAGTGTAGGCAATGACTGAGCTGGATGCGCCGTGTAGAGGGCGGGTTTGTGAGACTAGTCTCGCGCTATCCCAAGGGAGAGTCCGGTATCTAGCCAAAAGCTAAGCCTGAGCCGACGCTAGCCGGTTAAACCGTACCAGTCCGGCACGTCTCAAGGGGCGCCGCCTCAACTGCGCTCGGCCCGAAGTACGTGGATGCTCACGATGAATACCCAGACGGGAAATAACAGCTCCACCTCGTCTATCGTACCCACGGTCACCAGCAGCACCAGCGCCAGCACGTAACCAAGCACACTTACCCACCTAGGCATGAAGGAGACATACATGGAGATGGTGGCGGTGGCAATCATGAATACCGCCGCCATCCGCATAGCGTAGGTTGTGAGCAGCAGATAGGTAACGCCTCGTCCCAGACGCCAGACTTCGGGAGAGAGCGAACTGGCCTTGGTGCTGCTATAGCTCGCCAGCAGGCCACCGGCCACCGCGGTAGAGACAAAGAGCATGCCCACGAAGAGCAACCCGCTACCCAAAAAGACGGTAGCAAAGAAGCGGTCTTCTCGCTGCCCGATCCGGTCGCGTACCACTCCTATGAACCAGAGAAAGGCTATTCCGGCAAAGGGAATAAGGTTCAGACCCAGTAGAAGACTGTTCCTATGCAATGGGTCGGTAATCCAGGTATCCGTGGACGCGGCGCTGGGCGAACCGGGAATGCTTGCCCGTACCAGTAGAAGGCTGGCGATGAGCAGCACGCTGAAGACGATACCGGCTACGCCGGCGGCACGTGGAGCTCGCAGTGCCTTGCCGGCGGCCGAGGCATTTTCTGGAGTCATCTCAACCTCATCTATCGCAGGAGCAACCAGGCTACCTGTAGCAGGCGGAGTGGCAGACTACGTACACCCTGCGCGTACTGTACGTGAGATCACGGAAGGAATCATCCTCCCATGGCATAGTCTGTTGGGTCAGTATGCTCGGCATCTGGCTGCCTGGTGTGCCTCTCCGAAGCCACCACAGCTGGGGGAAGGTCCCCTGCCGGGGGAAGGTCCCCTGCCGCCGAAGAAACGGAGTTGGAAGCGACAGATGAAGAGAAGAAGGAGGACGAGGAGGAGGAGGAGGAGGAGGAGGCGTGCGCAGGTTTGACCGCTACCTGAAGGCCGCCGCCGGGTCCGGTGATAAGCCGGAGCGGCCGGCGCGGTCGCAACCCTGCCGAGCGCTGCCACTCCGCCATTTCCGCAAACGACCAGGTGCCCGACTCGCTGGTCAGCGCGAAGTAGAGATCGGTGAGCGCCCCAATCTGGCCACCGCCTCCCGGGCGGGCCGGACGGATCATGTCTCCGATAACCACCAGGCCGCCGGGAGCTAACGCACGCGCCGCCCGCCGCATCAGGTCGCGATTGGCCTCGGCGCTGAAGTGATGCACCAGGTTGGCAACCAGGATCAGGTCGTAGCCGTTCTCACCCAGGTCGGCATAGAGCGCATCACCGGCCTGGTGTACGACACGTTCACCCATGCCCTCCCTGGCCAGGAGTGGCGCGGCATACTCGATCGCCTGGGGAAGATCCAGTATGGTGGCCTGCAAATCCGGATAGCGGCGGCAAAACGCCACCGAATAGTAGCCGTGCGAACCGCCGATGTCCAGCATGTGACGTGCCCCCGCCGGCAACCGCACCCGGCGCACAATCTCCGGAGTCGCGAGATGCGCGCCGGAGCGCATGCCGCGCTGGTAGTACCCCCAGTCTTCAGCCGACATCTGCTCGTGGAAACGCACTGGGTCGCCGGTTCGGAGAAACGAGTCCATCTGCTGGATATACGAAGAGTCGAGATATTGCATGAGAATAGCGTCATACAGCGAGTGGGGGCTATCCTTAATCAACCATTTACGGGCCACCCGAGTCAGCCGGTAGCGGCCATCCGCGAATCCTAGGTAGCCGGCTCCGGCCAGCGCTCCCAGCAGCTTGGAGAGCGCACCGTGGTGCAGCCCGGAGCGGGACGCCACCTCCTCGCTGGTCAGCGGTCCCGCCGAGAGCGCTTCAAAGACTCCCAGCCGGGTACCTACCATGATGGCGCGAGCCAGAAGCAGCGCAATAATCGTATCCAGGAGCGGAGTCGGAACCAGCCCAGCTCGCAAAACTCCCCATTCCAACGGGTTCTCTGCCTTTGTACCCAGCTTCATTTCGTGCCCTCCCCTGGGGTCGCGACCGGCTCCGGTCGCGGCGTCTGTATCCTCTATACCGAGTCCACCGTCTCTAGAGCGTTACGAAGTGAAGCATACCAGATTGCGCGAGATACGCGAGCCTCGCGGCTTGTGGCCACGGTGCGCTTCGCCGCCCTAGTAACGATCTCCGTAACTATCTGCGGACGCTGGACCAGTACACTGACTGGTGAAGTGAAGTTAGGCAGTAGCAGACGTCTCGGCATTGGCTGGAACATAGAGGAGCACAAATCATGAACGATGCGCTTTTTCCGCCGGAACCCACACCACAACCCAAAGACGCCGCCAACTGGGCGGAGCACGGCACTCATCTGCGGGTCTCCTCGGCGCCTCCCGGTGCGGTGAACCTCAACGTCGAAGGCCATAACGTGGTTGGGCCGTTACAGGGATTTGGCCAGATGTGGCAGAAGACCTTCCGGGTATCGTTGGCTGGAGCGGACGTCACGCCCGCGCAGGTCATCGCCGAATGGAAGAAGCACTTCCCCGACTTCTGGCCCAAAGGCAACCGCTTTTACCTTCCGCTCACCGGCATAACCCCGGGCGAGGTGGCCTTGCTCAATCTCAAGCCGGCGGGTATGCCGCTTTCTACAGGTGTACTGGTCCTCTATGCCGACGACGAGTCCTTTACTCTCATGACCCCAGAGGGGCATGTGTTTGCCGGCTGGATTACCTTTGCCGCGTTCCGCAATCCACAGCAGGAGGTGATAGCTCAGGCCCAGGTGCTCATGCGCGCCAACGACCCACTCTTCGAGCTGGCGCTGGCATTTGGCGGCCAGGCACAGGAAAACCGCTTCTGGATACAGACCCTCACCAATCTGGCGGCATACTTTCATGTCGAAGCAATGGTCACCCTCGAGAGCAACTGTGTAGACAAGCGGCGCCAGTGGCGATACGCCGGGAACATCCGGTACAATTCGGCCCTTCGTACGCTGATCTTTACCCCGGCAAGCTGGTTTGGTCGCACCGGAGATCGCAGCCGCTCGTCATGATAGCCATGTAATTGATGGCATCAATCCCATTGTTGCTATGGGCCGCGATCTGCCGTCGGCATGGCGGAGGCAGAAGGGTGACTTTCCGGCCAGTTCTAGAAAAGATGCGAGAGCGCGCAGAAGCCAGTAGCGCTGAATGTGGGGCAGAAGCCGCAGCGCGCCGTATAATCTTGGAGACAAGGCTGAGGCCCGCCCGGTGGACCGTTCCAAATGTGACGGCGGAACCGGGTAACGCGCCGGGTAAGCATGCTGCCCAGAATGGTCAGCCACGGAATCGAGCTGACGGTTATTCTACAGGCGAAAGGAGCGGCGCTGCTGGCTGCGTCCTAGAGTCGGCGCGCCGAAAATGACATGAACTCTGAAGATATCATCAGTGATCCGCCAAACGGAGAGCGGGCCACCACCGGCGAGGGACCGGGAGTCGGCGACCAGGCACCTGACTTCACGCTGCCCGACCAGTCCGGCAGGCCAGTGCATCTGGCCGATTGTTTGGGCAACGGCGCCGTGGTGGTGTATTTCTACCCCAAGGATAACACTACCGGCTGTACCGCCGAGGCCTGTGCTTTTCGCGACAGCTATACCGTGTTCAAGGAGGCCGGCGCGGAAGTGATCGGGATCAGCTCCGATTCGGTAGCGTCTCATCGTCAGTTTGCCGAGCAGCGTCACCTGCCGTTCATTCTGCTAAGTGACCAAAACAAACGGGTGCGTAAGCTCTACAAGGTACCCACCACGCTGGGATTCATTCCCGGAAGGGTAACCTACATTCTGGACAAGGCGGGGACAATTCGCCACGTCTTCTCCTCACAGGTCAACGCCACGCAGCATGTCCAGGAGGCGCTGGCCACTATCGCCTCGCTGAACGAGAGCGACTAGCCGATCTTCGCGCCGGTAGAAGTCGACGCTGGCAGGGGAGCGTCCCCCTCCGGGCTGGCCGCGGCCGCCGGCGCGTTCCGGTAGATGGTCCGCTTACCTCGCGACCATGAGGCGCCGGCGGCGATCAGACAGAGCAGCGCCGAGACGTAAAATACCGCATGTAGGCCGCTCATGAAGGGCCCCGAGATCACTTCAGGGAAATAGGTCTTGCCCAGCAGCATGGCGCGATCCGCCGCCGGCAGACGAGAGAGTAGCTGGGGTGGAAGCAGTTCTCCTATGGGATTGTAGCCCAGAAACGCCCCAAACAGGGCAGCGGTTGGCGGTAGATGGGCGATCTGGCCGGCGGCCGCCGCCGGCACCCCATATTTGGTGAGGCCGGAGGTCAGCGCTCGGGGGAGCGCCGCCGCCAGACCCAGGGTCACGATGCTGAAGAAGACGCCTATGCTCACCAGGTTGGCGCCGTTCTGAAAGGTTGCCCGCATCCCCGAGGAGACGCCGCGCCGCTCCGGCGGAACGCTGCTCATAACCGAGCTGGTGTTGGGCGAGCTAAAGAGTCCGGTACCACAGCCCAGAAAGAAGATCAGCACGGCAAAGGCCGGGTAACTGAAGTTAGCGGGCAGGAAGGTCAGCCCGATAAAGCCGGAGGCCTGCAGCAGCACCCCGAGTGTTGAAAGGAAGCGAGCGCCAAACTGGTCGGAGAGGTAGCCGCTGATTGGCCCCATGACGAAAAAGCCGAGGAGCAGCGGAGTCATATAAATGCCGGCCCAGAGCGGCGTGACGGCGAAACTGTAGCCATGGAGCGGTAGCCAGATCCCCTGCAGCCAGATGATGAGCATGAACTGCAGACCACCACGTCCCAGGGCAGATAGGAAGGCCGCCAGGTTACCGGAAGCAAACGCACGGATTTTAAAAAGTTCCAGCCGGAACATGGGATCCTCGACATGAAGCTCGACCCAGACAAAGGCCATCAGAAGGAGTATGCCGCCTATGATGCCGCCTATTACCAGCGGGTTGCCCCAGCCCATGGGAGAACCTCCATAGGGCTCGATGCCGTACGTGATACCCAGAAGCAGTATGGTTAGTCCAGCGGCAAAGGTAACGTTGCCGGGCCAGTCGATCTTCTGGTGGGCGCGAATAGTGGCGGTCTCACGAAGCATGGTATAGGCCCAGATAGTGCCCGCCAATCCCACGGGCACGCTCACCAGGAAGACCAGCCGCCAATTGATGACCGCCAGCACTCCCCCCAGAATCAACCCGATGAACGAGCCGCCGATGCCGGCAATCTGGTTGATGCCCAGCGCACGGCCGCGCTGATTGGCGGGAAAGGCGTCGGTGAGAATGGCCGCGCTGTTGGCGACGAGGAAGCCGGCGCCCACCCCTTGAATCAAGCGAAAGATAATCAGCTCCAGCGCGCCGGTATTTCCGGTGCCCGGCGTGAAGGCCAATAAGGTGGTGCCGACGGTAAAGATGGCAAAGCCGAGATTATAGAGCCGTACCCTGCCAAACATATCGGAGATGCGTCCGAAGGTGACCAGTAAGGTGGTGGTTACCACCATGTATCCTAGGAGCAGCCACAAGAAATAACTGGACTCTCCCCGTGCCAGCGGATTGATACCGATGCCCTTGAAGATGGCCGGCAGCGCAATCAGCACGATGCTGGCATCGATGGTGGCCATCATGGCGCCGAGAGTGGTGTTGGTGAGGGCGATCCATTTATAGCGAGGTCCGATCGGTCGCTCTCGACGGCTGCGGCGAGGGGCCGGCTCGGCCCCACCCGCTCTGCTGTTTCCACCACTTTTATCCAGTGCCGCCATTGTTTCCTCCAGAAAAAGTCCGCTGGACTAGCCTGAGTATCCCGTGGGTCACGAACAGGAGAGAACCGTGCGCGATGAGGACCACGCAGAACCCACAGTAGCCTTAGAGCATCTGGGCCAGCCGATCCAAAAGAGGGAGCACCGCTATCAATGCCTGTTGCTCGGCGGCGCTGAAACCGTCAGCCAGAGCGCGAGCCAGCAACTCGTCACGGTTGTGACGCACCCCCTCCAGCGCCTGCTTACCGGCGGGGGTAAGCTCCAGCAGGGCGGAGCGCGCATCAGTTGGATCGCGATGTCGCGAGATCATCCCCAGCCGTTCCAGGCTGGCCAGTGTGGCTCCCATGGACTGTGGCCGCACCCGCTCCGCCGCCGCCAGCATACCAGTGCTCGCCGGACCTCCCCGCTCCAGACGCTTGAGCACCGATATCTGGGAAAGCGTGATCTCATCCTCGGTACGTGCCTGGCGAAGCCTGCGAGATAGCCGGCCGACCAGCGCGCGTAACTCGCCGCCGGCCCGGGCTGCGTCACTGGAGATCTCTGGCATATTTGGGTTCACGTTCATGCTCGTAGTCGTGCTCGTAGTCGTGCTCGTAGTCGTGCTCTCTCTTCCCCTAGAGTATAAACTTATAAAGCAGAAACTTGCAAGTCTCAACTTTGTATTAACCCAGACGTTGTCACGTCTTCTCAAGGCTGCCGCCCCGGCACCCATACCATTTGAGCGCTTTGACATTCCGCGTCACCAGCCTGCCCGTCTATGTCCGGAGCATCACCATGGCATCACGTGTCGCGCTAGCTCCGCGCTGCTTGGCAACGTGTCCCAAGTGCCAGTCGCCCTACTGGAACAGCCCACACAAGAACAAGCGGCACAACACAGAGCAGCGCGGCTCGTCAGTCTAGCATATGGATGAGGTGTGCGAGTGCGCTTATTCAGTCACTGTGGTGTTCTCAGATTCGCTCTGAGGCTTTGGTCCAATTTCATCTCAGACATCTGCAATGAAGTTCCTGTGAGGGATTGGAGTTGTACGAAAAAATCGTACAACTGAAAATGCGTTCTCTTGACGGCATGAGCTACGCGACCGACGCTGCGGACACCGAGACGATGCTGCGTATTGTCCAGTCGATCCCAAGCCCAAAAGTGAAACCAGTCAAGCAGCGGTTGGCGAGAGTTGGAACCGAGCGGTTATACCAGATCACACCGAGCGACCTTCTCGCGCGGCTCACACCTGATCAATAGGTCATTTTCCTATCTTCCTGGGCGAGGCTCAAGACCTTACGAGCTCGCTCGGTAAACGTTAGGATTCCGTACGTTGTTGACTGGTATCTGCCACGCCGTGGAACTGCGTATGGCTCCCGATCACTGGCTCTCCTGTCGGATTCTATACTGCCGTCTCCCCACCAACCCACACACGATACTGACTGTCTGGGACAGTAAGCCGGCTACCACGATGATAGTCTGGTCGGTCTGGTGTGCGCCGATATCTGCTATGGCAACGCCAATACCTGCGGCAAGCGCCACCATACCTCCGGCGAGAGCCGCCGATCCCATTGAATCATCGCGCCGCTCACCGCCAGCCCTACCAATTCAGAGACAAGACTGGTGGCGATTACCTGGCCCGATCTGGTCTATGCCTTACTGGACAGCGACGGGACACCGACCGCCTTTGGGGTGCATAACCTTGCGACCAACCAGCATACGCTGCTGCCCTCCCTGGAGGCGTTTAACACCGGCCATGCCGATGCTGGCTCCCAGATAGCGTACAGCATCGTGGGCGACACGCTCATCGCTGCAGTGCCCTCCAACCAGACTCCGACCCTAGCGAATTCCTACGGATCCGTCGGCACCACCACGTTTTACGCGCTGGATCATGTCCTCTCGGGAGGCATCCAGGTGACACAGCTGGGGAGCTTCACCAGCGAGGGGGGTTCGGGGTACACCGTGGCGGACAATACGCTCTACGTGAGTGTGCTTACCGGCCAGGTGACCGACCAGCTCGGCAACATGCTCGACATCGGCTGGACCACTCTCTACGCCATTGGTCAGATCACGTCTGCGGGGACGCCACCGCAGCTGCTGGGTACGTTCAACGGCGATGCGCATGATATTGTGGGTGCGAACGGCCGGGTGATCGCCTGCGACGCAGGAGTGTGGGATCCGACAGCGCACACCGTTGATGTCCTCCCGGTGTTCTGGGATCTCGCGTTGCATGCCTTTGTCTCCCTCTCGACAGTCACCGGTGGCAGCTATCCCCCGGTCTCCGTCGGCGCAGGATTCGAAGGAGGCTACTATGACCCCCTCATCGGGTTAGCTGGGAATGATCTTGCGGTGGGGCACGGAATCCAGACCGCCGATTACCAGCGAGGAGCAGCAGCCCTGGACCGGCCTGTTCCTCGCTCTGCTCACGCCTGAGCAACCTGCTGACTACTTTCTCTTTCTGCGTGGCACCCGGAACATGCCTAAGAGCAATGCGCGGGCCAGTGGTTGGTGAGCTACCGTCCGACAACGTGGTGAGAGAGGTAGACTCCTCTTCCCTAGTGCCGTGCTCTATGATCAGCAGAGCGGCTCACTTAACGTGAGGAAGAGCCGTTTCTCAATTGCCGACAACAGCTAGGCGCACTTCGGTCTCGCGATAGGTCCAGTCTTCGTGGCGCATCACGCAGAGCACGGCAAGCAAACTTGGTTGCGTGAACGTGTGTTTTGAGTACTTGCTCCGGTAGCGAGGTAGAGCGGCATCTGCCACCTGTCGGGCAACCCGGGCAAAGGAGACCGGTCCAATTTCGGTCATGTTGCATCCTCCTAATGGGTCTGCTGGCTTTCAACGGCACACGGCAGACCAGGCGGTCAACAAGGCCAAACTTAGTATTGGAGTTGATCTAGCAGATCATGTAGAGCAGCGGTGATGGCTTGTTGCTTGATTGCAATACGGTCTCCACCGAACTGAAATGTCCGAACATCCTCCCGCTGTGCCGATGCGATGCCAATATGCACCTCGCCGACTGGTCTGCCTTCTTGCTCTTCTGGGCCGGCAACACCCGTGATACCGACTCCGATGTCACTCGTGCAGAACTGTTTGACTGCCTGAGCCATCGCGATAGCGGTCTCAGCACTGATGACGCCGTGCGCATCTACCGTAGCGGCTGGCACGCCAATCTTGAGCTTAAGGTCGGTTGCATAGGAGACGATACCCCCACGCATGTAGGCGGAACTCCCAGCAATATCCGTAATGGTGCTGGCCAGTAATCCTCCTGTGATTGACTCCATCGTTGCCACGGTCATCCGCTGCTGACTTAGCAGTCGGCCAATGCTTGCGGACAGGAACAGCGCGCCGCTGCTGCTCTGGTCACTGTTCCCACTGACTGACATGTTTCTCCTCGCTTTCAGTGAATCTCGGAGTTGCCTTGTGAAACTGCTGATCATACCCACTCATTGGCTTTCATTTTGTGACACCAGCGAACGGCATTGCCACATCGAAGTGAGGTGACTGTTCGATCTGACGCAGACCCTGCAGTAGTCGCGGTCAATGCGACTTCATCATTACTCTTGCCTGCTGGCTGCGTCTGGGTTGTCCCCGCGGTTGGGGTAGCTACCCCGGGCAAAATGCCGGGAAGCAGGTCCTGACGAGCAGCGGGAATCAGGTTAGCGGCAGTGAGTCCGATAAGTATCAGCGGAATGAGCAGAAATACGATAATGAATACGTTCTGCAACGCCTTAGTGGTATTGGTGTGCTTACCAACATCCTGCGACTTGTAGATCTTGGCATACTCTTCAGAGAACACAGTTGCGCCAGCATTCGAGAGTTCTGGCCTCTCCTCCAGCCTACGCAAAAACGCGTAGCGGTAGCCCAAAATCTGACTAAAATCACTACTAGACTGCCTCCACCTTGCCAAGATGGCGAGTCCCACTGCAGCGATCCCCAGAGTAAGGGTGTCCGGCGGCCAGCTGTCAAACTTTGCGTTGTATGCGACGTAGGCGTCACCGGTAAGCACGAAGGTGAGCAGGGCTACATAAAAGCTGTCTGTGGCCTGGCGCCTAAGGTTCAGATGGTTGGTATCTTCTATGATGACTTTGTATACGTCGAAGGCATCGTGGTTCACAGGGCACCTCCACGTTGTTGGGAACTGACACTCCGCACGGGCTAAAGCCCGACGGGTTCTCGGTTCACAGCCCCTGCCAACGCCGGGACTCCCCGAAGGCTCTGTCCGAGCCATTGAATGTTTCTCGCCGCGTTTTCGTCGCGGTCCAG